>NZ_JBIVVI010000235.1:0-9155 GCF_044757675.1 Kitasatospora sp. NPDC091257 | reverse complement strand
ACCTGCGCACCTTCGTGGCCCGGGGCCAGTACACCGCCCAGCAGCGCGACCGGCTCACCGCCGTCCACGTCGCCGACGTCAAGGGCCTGATCGCCGAAGCCACCGCCAACGCCGCGACCGCCCAGCAGAACGCGGCCACGGCCCAGGCCGCCGCCGCCACCGCGCGAGGCGCCGCCGACCAGGCCAACGGCTACGCCGCCGCGGCCACGGCATCGGCCAACACCGCCGCCGACCAGGTCGCCAAGGCCCAGGCCGCCGCCGACGCCGCCCAGGCCGACGCCGCCAGGGCCGCCGCATCCGCGAAGACCGCGAACGCCGCCAAGGCCTCCGCCAACCGCGACGCCGCCAAGGCCGTCTACTCCGCCAACCAGGCCGAGAGCTCGTCCCGGCAGGCGCACCACTCCGCAGCCGAAGCCAATGAGTCCGCCAGCGCCGCCCGTGCTTCCGCCGAGGCGGCCGGCAAGGACGCGACGGCCGCCCAGGCCGCCGCCGACGACGCCCACGCGAACTACGAGGTGAAGCAGCAGGCCGAGGAGAAGGCCCGGCTCGCCAAGCTCGAAGCCGAGCGCAAGGAGGCCGAAGCCAAGGCCCAGGCCGAGAAGGAGAAGCAGGACGCGATCGCGGGGATCGAGGAGGAGATCAAGAAGGCGAAGGAGGACAGCGAGAACGTCAGCTACCTCTACCACCTCTTCTCCGAGAGCATCCACCTCACCCTCGACGTCATCGGCGGCGCCGGCGGCGTCATCGCCCCCGGCCTCGCCGACATCGCCGACCTCGTCAACTGCGCCTACTACGCCGTCGAGGGCCGCACCACCGAGGCGGTCACCTCCTGCATCGGCGCGATCCCCTTCATCGGTGACGGCGCCGCCATCGCCAAACTCGCCCAGTGGGCCAAGAAGTTCGGCTCCTGGGGCGAGAAGGCCGTCGAGTTCATCCAGAAGCTCGTCACGCGCGTTCCGCCGGCCTGCCCGCTGAACAGCTTCCCGGCCGGCACCCGCGTCCTGATGGCCGACGGCTCCACCCGTGCCATCGAGACCGTCCAGGTCGGCGACGAGGTCCTCGCCACCGATCCCACCACCGGACTGGCCGGACCCCGCCGGGTCTCGAACACCATCTACACCCCGGACGACCGCGACTTCACCGACATCTCCCTCGGTGCGGGCCGGTCACTCACCAGCACCGACCACCACCCCTTCTGGGCCGAGAACCGGAAGCAGTGGACCGACGCCGCCGACCTCAAGCCCGGCGACGAACTGCGCGACCCGGCCGGACAGGCCCGGCCGATCGAGAGCGTCCGGCACTGGAACACCCTCCAGGGCGCCTACAACCTCACCGTCGACGACCTCCACACGTACTACGTGCTGGCAGGCGACCTGCCGGTCCTGGTCCACAACACGGACCCGGCCTGTGCGACTCACCTTGCCCTCGGCCTCGAATCCATCCGCGGACAGGAAGTCGGGACGCTCGACCGGTTCGCGCAGGGCCTTGGAGCCGTGACCTACAAGAACGGGCCTTTCGGCGACCTGATTCCCAGGGGCGTGGCAACTCCTGAGAATCTCAGCAAGATGATCGATCGGGTCGTCTCCGGCGGTGGAAAGATCAG
The DNA here is from genome assembly GCF_044757675.1 of Kitasatospora sp. NPDC091257. Classification (NCBI taxonomy): domain Bacteria; kingdom Bacillati; phylum Actinomycetota; class Actinomycetes; order Kitasatosporales; family Streptomycetaceae; genus Kitasatospora; species Kitasatospora sp. NPDC091257. The sequence continues at coordinate 7,552 of NZ_JBIVVI010000235.1, read as the reverse complement.
TTTCAACATGAAGGGCGTTCAGGACGTCGAGGGGATCCTCAAGGGGATGGACTACGGCAACGGTTACACGTCGCACGAGTTGAGGTACATCTGCGGAAACCCGGCGGTTCGTAGGATCACCACGTTCATCAACGGCGACGCTCCCTGCTAGCGACTAGGGTGACGCCATGAACCTGGAGATCTCCTTCGACAGCGGGAAGCGGAACACTCGGCCCGTGATGGTGGCTCTACCCGAGGGCGGAGGGCAGGTGCTCGGCGAGTTGACCGCTCGGGAAGAGCGGCCCGGAGGGTTCGAATGGCTTCAGGTCGTCATGAAGGTCTGGTACCGGCACGTTCTTCCGGTTGCGCCGTTCACCGAGTCGATCGAGGCGGGCTCCGTCGAGACATGGGTTCCCGTCGACTCCGTGACCTTCCTCGACGGGTATGACTACTCGGGAGTCAGGAACATGAGCCCGGGTGAGGGCCGGCCGGAGGGTGCTCCGCGGTTTCCGATGCCGTGGGAGGTATGAGCATGTGATGGGCCGTATGGTGCGGTGAACCGTCTTCCCCGCATCACGCCCCCGTCGGACGCTCGAAGCCGAGAGGTCCTCGCCGACACATGTCGGCGAGGACCTCTCGGCGTCACTGCGGCTGTGGTCGTGGACGACCCCGACAGGCGGGTGCGAGCGGGTGGTCCGGGTGTTCGGTGCCCCGTTCGGCCGCTACGGGCGGGTGAGGCGCAGCGCCAGGTCGCGGGCGTGGGTGGCGGCGGTGGGGCCGCGGGTGGGGTCGGGGGCTTCGGAGAGGAAGACCAGGGCGAGCATCAGGGCGGCGTCCAGGCGGCAGGCGAGGAGGCAGGGGTCGTCCTCGTCGGGGACGGGGGCGACGGTGGCGTAGCCGGCGCGCAGGACGGCCAGGTCGAGGTCGTTCTCCGGGTAGCGGGCGTACTCGGCGAGGCGGCCGAACTCCAGGGCGGGGGTGCCGAGCAGGGCGTTCGACCAGTCGAGGAGGGCGGTGATGCGGCCCCGGCCGCGGCGGATGTTGGAGCTGCGGACGTCGAGGTGGAGCAGGCTGGTCCCGGTGAGGGAGGAGAGGTGGCGGGCCAGGAGGTCGGCGGCCGGAGGCTCGGGCAGGTCGTCGACGCGGCGGGCGAGTTCGGCCCAGCGGCGGCCTATCCGGGTGGTGAGGACGTCGACCGTGCTGCCGCCCTCGGCGGCGACGGGGTGCAGCCGCGGCGGCGCCACCTGGTGCAGCCGGGCGAGGAGTTGTCCGAGGGCGTGGGAGTCGAGCGGGGAGCCGTCGTCGTCGACGTAGTCGGAGAGCAGCACGTCGGGGGAGTTCGGGTCGTCGGCGAGCACCAGCTCCCGGGCCCGGGCGACGGGCAGGCCGTGCTCGGCGAGGTGCCGGGCGATGGCGTGCTCCTGGACGAGCAGGGCGCGGGTGTCCACGTACGGGTCGTTGGCGTTGGAGTCGAACCGCCGGTGCGCGAGCCGTACGGCGACCGGCGCGCCGCCCCGTCCCCGGGCCCGGAAGACGGTGAACTCCAGTCCCTTGCCGACGAGTTCGAGGCCGCTCAGGCCCCACTGCTCGGCCAGTCGGTCCAGTACGGCGAAACGCTCGCTCATTGCGCATCCTCGGGAGTCTTGCGACGGTCGGTCACCCTGCTGTCCTTCAGCAGGGCGTAGGCGATCGGCAGGCAGGTCAGCAGGGTGACCACACCGCCGAGGGCGAAGGCGGCGCGCGGCCCGGCGGAGGCGCTCACCCGGCCGAAGACCAGCGCGCCGAGGGGCATCGTGCCCCAGGCGAAGAGCCGGTAGACGCCGGTGGCCCGGCCGAGCATCCGGTCCGGGATGATCGTCTGGCGCAGCGAGACGGCGACGACGTTCCAGACCATCAGGGCGAAGCCGGTGGCGCAGTAGGCGGCGGACACCACCCACACCCGGTCGGTCGCGCCCACCGCCAGGCCGGCGACGCCCATCGTGGCCAGGCCGCCGACCAGTGCGGGGACCCGGCCGATCGCCGTGGACAGCCGGCTCGCGACCGTGCTGCCGATCACGCCGCCGACCGCCCCGGCGGCCAGCAGCGCCCCGTACGCGGAGTCCGGAAGCCCCAGCACGTCGTGCACCAGGATGACGAAGACGGCGATCTGGCCCAGGTAGACGGCGTTGATGACACCGGCGGAGACGGTCAGGGCGCGCAGCAGCGGATCGCGCAGGACGAAGGCGACGCCCTCGCGGATGTCCGCCGGCAGGCGGGGGCGGGGCTTCTCCGCAAGCGATCCGGGTTCGGATTCGGGTTCGGGTTCGGGGTCCGGGGCGGGTCCGCGGATGCCGCGCAGCAGCACCGCGGAGACCAGGAAGGAGACCGCGTCGATCAGCAGCGGAACGGCCCGGCCCACGGTGAACAGCACGCCGCCGACGACCTGCCCGAGCAGGTCGCGGCCGATCGTCTGGACGGCGAAGAGCCGGCCGTTCGCCGACTCCAGGCGCTCCTCGGGGACGACGCTCGGCAGCAGGGCGAACGACGCGCAGTCGAACAGCACTTCGCCGACGCCCAGCAGGAAGGCGGCGGTGAGCAGGGGCCAGAAGGTCAGCCGGTCGGCGGCGAGCAGCACGACGGCGAGGACCAGCACCGCCGCGCGCAGCAGGTCGGCGAGGACCATCAGCAGGCGGCGTTCGAAGCGGTCGGCGTAGGCCCCGGCGGGCAGGGCGAACAGCAGCCAGGGCAGCGTGGTCGCGGCGGTGACGGCGGACACCTGGAAGGCGTCGTGCAGCACCGCGGTGGACAGCAGCGGCAGCGCGGCGAAGCGCATGCCGTCGCCGATCGCGGAGGAGGCCGCGGCGCCGATGACCCGGTGGTAGCCGGAGGCGGGACGGACGGCGGTGTCGGTGCTCACCCGCGCGGCTCCGGGAGGGATTCCGGCCCGGCGGGCGCGCTGTCCCAGGCGCCGGCGCCGTCCCCCGCCGAGAAGACGGCGCAGCGCAGTTCGCTGGTGTACCGGTGGCCGTCCACCTCCAGCCAGCGCTGGTCGGGGGCGGGCAGCATCTCGGAGATCTCCAGGGTGCCTTCGGCCCTGGCGGCCAGCCGGCCCAACTGCCGTACCAGCAGGGGGGACTCCCAGTCGACGTAGACCGGCTTCGGTTCGCCGGGGACCTTGACGAAGACGTGCCGGGGCAGCCGGTGCTCGGCGCGCAGCCGGCAGGCGGCGACGAACCGGGCGGCGTCGTCCCGGCCGGTCGGCCGGCCGAGGGCGGTGGTGTCGCGCAGCCGCTCGGCGGGGATGCGCCAGGTCTCGCGCTGCAGTACGACGCGGCCGCAGCGGATGCGCGGGATGTGCGCGAGGTGGGGGGCGTTCAGTCCGGCGCCGCCGAAGTGGCGGGGGAAGGCGAACGGGGAGAGCGGGTCCTGCCGGATGCTCGGGCCGCCGGCCGGGGGCGCCATCAGCCGCAGCCGGCCCTCGACGCCGCGGGCGCGCAGTTCCAGCCGTTCGCCGCGCAGCACCAGGTACAGCTGGGAGGGCTGCAGGACCCGGTCGCGGGTCTGCGCGGAGCGGCCGTAGACCTCCAGGTCGTGGCAGGGGTAGACGAGTTGGGTGGAGGACTTGTCGGGGTGGCCGCGGGACAGGTTGGCGAGGACCTCGTCGTCCGCGAGCAGGGACTGGTAGCCGCGGTACACCTCGGAGAGCAGTTCGGGGGTGTGCTCCTGGATCAGCGGGCCGAAGCTGGTGTGGGTGATGACCTCCCGAACCGCGTGGCAGTCGCCGATGACGGCGGTGAACCGGCCCTCGGCCAGGTCCTCCCGGCTCGCGGCGGCGAACAGGACGTCCGGGTCGCAGACGGCCGGTGGGCTGCTGGGCCGGCCGGCGAGGACGGCCGCCATCCGGTCCCGGTCCACCACGACCTCGGAGCGGTCCGGGTCGGTCGCGGCCCCGTCGAGCAGGGCGGCGCCGATCGCCCGGTCCAGTTCGGCGAGTTCGGCCTCGACGGCGAGGCACTCGCGGGCGATGGCGTCCCGGTCGCGGAAGAACTCGGCGTAGAGCACGTCCAGTGGGATCTCCACCCCGGGGCCGAAGCGCTCGGCCACCCACCGGGTGAGGATGACCAGTTCGCGCCGCATCCGCAGGCGCGGGCCGGCCAGCACGGTCTCGTACACGATGGACAGCTCGTCGGTGATGAAGCGGGCGAGGTCCGGGCCGACGGTCAGGTCGGCGGGCCGGCCGCGGGCCTCCTCGAAGAGGATGCTGCGGTCGGCGTAGTGCAGGCCGCTGTTGCGGTTGGCGGGGCCGCCGGTCAGCTGCTCGAACCGGGCCTTGCCGGCGGCGAGGGCGGCCGCGCGGTCGGGCAGCGGCAGCCGGGCGAAGCGGGTCAGGTCCGCCTCGAAGCCGTCGATCGCGGCGAGCAGCGGGGCGGCCGGTTCGGCGGGGGCGGCGAGCAGTTGCTCGCGCAGGGCGGCCAGCGGCCGGTGGTCGCCGATCGGGATCTCGAACTCGACGACCACCCATTCGCGGTCGGCGAGTTCGGCGAGGGCCGTGTCGAAGGGGACGGGGCCGGGCAGCTCGTCCTGCCAGGCCTGCCGCAGTTCGCGCAGGGTGCGTTCGCCGTCGCAGTGCTGCCACAGCCAGGCCTCGTACGGTTCCACCGGCCGCCCGCCGAGGTGCTGGAAGTCCCAGTCGGTGTCGAGGCCGTCGCGGGTGGTGAAGGCGTACAGGTCGATCCGCCCGTCGCGCAGGAAGGACAGCGGGCGGCGCCGGGGCCGGGCGTGGTCGAGCAGGCCGGGGACGGCGGCGGCGCTCTGGGCGAGCTTCTCGGCGGCCCAGTGGCTGAACAGCGCGTGTCGTTCCAGCTCCCGCTCGCCGGTCCAGGTGATGCCGGGGGCGGTGCCGAGGCGGCCGGGGGTGAAGGGGCCGAAGTGCGAGTGGGTCTCGTTCTTGGTGGTGACCCGTTGGAGGTACATGGTGAGCAGGTCGGTCATCTTGCGGGTGCGCCGGCCGGTCGTGCCGTCGTGGCCGTCGAGCCAGGCGGCGAAGGTGGGGTAGGCGGAGTCGTTGGAGAGCAGCAGGACCTGCCGCAGGCGTTCGTCGCCGAAGGCCTCGACCACGGCGGCCCCGGCCCGGTCGAGGCGGTCCTGGTGCCGGGCGGCGAAGCGGGTCTGTTCCTCGGCGAAGTGCCGGGCGGCGTCCTGGTAGCCGCGCAGGGTGGCGGCCGCCTCGGCGGGTACGGCGGCGGCCGCGGCGGTGAGCGCGGGCTCGGGGACGGGCAGCAGGAAGCCGGCCGGGGAGGAGAGCCGGGCGGCGCCGGGCACCGGGTGCCGGCGCAGGGCGGCCTTGAATTCCTCGGCCAGCGCCTTCAACCGCTGTCCGTGGGCGACGAGTTCGCGGGCCTCCTCGGCGGCGGCCGGGTCCGCCAGGGGTGCGAGCAGCTCCATCGGGAAGCCGGCCTGGCGGAGCACGACGACCGGCGCGAGCTGCCAGGCGACGCGCGCACCGGGCTCGGTGGTGGTGGTCCGGGGGTCGTTGACGGTGGTCACAGCCTCACCTGGGGACTTGAGTGGACGGGAGGACGCCGGTCGTGCAGGGCGTCCAGGACGGCGAGCGGGTCGGTGGGGAGCGCGGGCAGCAGGCCGGGGCTGGGCGCCCAGGGCTTGACCCGCACCCCGTGGTAGTCGGACCCGGCGGTGGCGACCAGGCCGAGCCGTCCGGCCGCCGCGGCGAGCCGGGCGCTGTCGGCCGGGGTGTGCCAGCTGGTCCACACCTCCAGCCCGGCCAGGCCGGCCGCGCGCAGCGGTTCCAGCAGCGCCGCGCACTGCGGGGCGTCCAGGCCGGCGGTGAGCGGGCCGGGGTGGGCGAGGACGGCGACCCCGCCCGCCTGCTCGATCCAGGACAGCACCTCCACCAGGTCGGGGTTGACCGGGTGTTCGACGTGCAGCGGCCGGCCGGGCCGGCACCAGTCGGCGACGAGGCGGGCGAAGCGGTCGTCGCCCTCGCGGTACGGGGCGAACCGGGGGTCGCCCTCGGCGGCCTCCAGCAGCAGGGCCAGGTAGTCGTTGACGTAGGCGACCCGGTCGCCGCCGAGGCGCCGCTCGACGTCGGCCCGGGCGAGTGGCACCCCGAGGGCCCGCGCCCGGTCGGTCCAGGTGCGCCACCAGGCCAGTTCGGCGTCGTGGACGCGCCCGATCCGCTGCCGGAACGGTTCGTCGCCGGGGTCGACGAAGTAGGCCAGGCAGTGGGTCTCCTCGCCGCGCCAGCTGGTGGTGATCTCGCAGGCCGGTACCACGGTGAGGCGCCCGCCGGCGGCCCGCTCGAAGGCGGCGACGCCCGCGAGGGTGTCGTGGTCCGTCACGGCGGCCACCCGCAGGCCGGCCTCGACGCACCGCCGGGCCAGTTCGGCCGGCGCCTCGTCGCCGTCCGAGTGCCGGGTGTGCAGGTGCAGGTCGACCGGGGTGGCCAGGGTGGCGGGCGCGCCCCGCATCAGCAGGTCCTCCGCATCAGCCGGATCCGCATCAGCAGGCCCCTCGCATCAGCGGGCTCCGGGCAGGGTGCGCCGCCAGGAGGCGGCCAGCCAGCGCTCGTACTCGGGGCCGGACGGGTCGTCCACGACCAGGCAGAGCGGCTCGATGATCCGCCCCGCGCCGCCGGCCAGGCCGCCGTGCAGCATGGTCAGGTTGTGGCCGAGCAGCAGGTCGCAGTGCTCGCCCGGGGCGAGCACCTCCCAGCGGCGGCGGAACCGTGCCCAGGTCAGGCCGGTGGCCATGAGTACCTGGTGGCAGAAGAGCCGGGCCGCCTCGCCCCGGCACTCGCCGCACGGACAGCCGTGGGCCAGCGGCACGGCGGCGGGGAAGCGCCGGCGCTCCTCCTTGGTCAGCACGGCCTCGCCGTGGTGGAAGGACAGGCCGTGCCAGAGCGGCTCCTCCAGTCCGAGCATGGCGCCGACCGAGGGGTAGGCGCAGCCGTGCTCCGGCTGGCGCTCCAGGCCGCGGGCCAGGTTGTCGCCGAGCCAGCGCGCCGCGGTGGCCGCGGCGTCCGGCCCCCGGTCGATGCCGCGCCGCTCCAGCACGTCGTCGATCACGCCGAGCCAGTCGTAGTACGTGGTGACGCTCAGCCCCTCGCCGACCTCGGGCAGGAAGATGCCCTGGTACATCTTGTGCGCGGGGGTGGTGGTGTACCCGGAGTCGCCGTAGGTGCGCCGGGCCGGGTCCCAGTCGGGGGCGTCCTGGAGGCTGGGCGTCAGGTACGAGCAGTGCTGGCCGTCGTGGTGGGGCAGCAGGGTCCGGGTGGCGCAGCCCTCGGGCACGTAGGTCTGCTGCGCCCGGTCGACCTCCAGCCGCATCCGCGCGGGGGCGCCGCGGGCGATCAGCGTGGTGCGGACGCGTTCGACGATGGAGGTGGACAGCCGCCGGCTGTCCTCGACCCCGAGCCGCAGCCGGCCGATCCGGAAGACCGCCCAGCCGGTCCGGTGGATGACCTCGACGGCCTCGGCGGCGAGGGCGTCCAGTGCCCGCTCGCGCTCGGCGGGGGCGTCGGAGAGCAGCGGGGTGCAGTCGAACCGCGCTTCGTGGGGGGTGAATCTCACCGGTG
>NZ_JBIVVI010000234.1:0-9158 GCF_044757675.1 Kitasatospora sp. NPDC091257 | reverse complement strand
GGTGATCCCCTCCACGTTGATCACGTGGGTGTCGTTGAGCGGCGGCTCGACCGGGGAGTCCTGCCACCAGCCCTTGACCGCGGTGCGGAAGGCGAGGTTCGGGCCGGTGCCACCGTTGGTGGCCCCGTCGTGCGGCTTGCCCATCGGAACACCGAGGCGGAGCCTGACGTCGGCGCCGCCCGCCGGGACCGTCACCTTGCCGGTGCCGCCCGCGTTGACCATCCGGTTCCCTTCGGAGCGCGCCTTCAGGTCCACCGGCAGCCAGCCACCGGTCATGTCGCTGAAGTAGTCGAGGCTCAGGGCGTCCGGCGGCGTCCCGAGGTCGCTCTCGATCTCGAAGTCCAGCACGACGGACGTGCCCTGGTCCCCCGGGTTGCCGATGTGCTCGGTGAACTCGACCGGCCCGCCCGCGAAGCCGACCACCGCCGGGGCGTGCACGGTCAGGCTGAGCGGCCCGGCGGTGGCGAACGCCGGGGTCGCGGTCACGGCGCCGCCGGCGACCAGCGCGGCGGTCAGCGCGACCGCCGGAGCGAGCCGGCGGGCCCGGTTCAGGGCACGGTTGGTCTTGCGCATGGGAATCCCCCTGGATTTCCGCTCCGGACCGACACGGCCGGATCCGGGCAGCACGAAGCAAGCCTGGTGAGTGGTGTGATCGCGGCCGCGCCCGACGGGCCGACCGTTCCGGCGGCGTTTCCCGCCGCTCACCTACTAGGACGTACGGGGGGCGGCGAGGTTGCGGGTCGTCCCGGAACTTTTTCCCGGGAATTCCGCGGAACCCCGCGCAACCCCCGCCGAGCTGCTCAGACCTCGTACACCGCACCGGCCCGGGCGACCTCGACCGGCCCCGGGTAGGCGGCCGCGGCGTCCCGCCGGTTGTGCTCGGCGTCGGTCCACGGGGGGATGTGGGTGAGGACGAGCCGGCGGGCGCCGGCCGCGGCGGCGTGCTCGCCCGCCTCGCGGCCGTTGAGGTGGACGGCCCGATAGGTGTCGCGCCCGTCGATGTACGCCGCCTCGCAGAGGAAGAGATCGGTGTCGCGGGCGAGTTCGACGAGTTCGGCGCTCTCGCCGGTGTCCCCGCTGTAGACCAGCGAGCGGCCGTCGTGCTCCAGCCGGAAGGCGAAGGCGTCGACGGGGTGGTTGACCTGGGCGACGCCGATCCGGAACGGGCCGAGCTCGAAGCTGCCGGGGGTGAGCGTGCGGAACTCGAACACCTCCTTCATCCCGGGGTTCTCCGGCATGTCGTAGGCGCGGGCGAGCCGCTCGGCGGTGCCGGCCGGACCGTACACGGGCAGCAGTTCCGGGCAGCCCTCGGCGCGGTAGTTGCGGGCCACCCAGTAGGCGCACAGGTCGACGCAGTGGTCGGCGTGCAGGTGGCTGAGCAGGACGGCGTCGACGTCGTAGAGGCCGGTGTACTTCTGGAGGGCGCCGAGGGCCCCGTTGCCGAGGTCGAGCACGACGCGGTAGCCCTCGGCCTCGACCAGGTAGCTGGAGCAGGGCGAGTCGGGGGCCGGGAAGCTCCCCGAACACCCCACCACGGTCAGTTTCATCCGAGCCCCTCCGCCCCGACACATCCTGGCTGCTGCTGGAAAACGGCATCGCCGTCCTCCACCGGACAGCGTGGAAAACGGCATGGAAAACGGCAGGCCGGGCGCGGCGAACCGGCCGGTAGCACTGCGTTGGTGTGTCGAGGGTAAGGGCGGAGCGGCACTTTGCCCCCGTCCCCGTGCCGGGCTGTGGGCGGAATCACCAGAACGCCGGGAGCGGGAGCGGGGGTGGTTGACGGGCCGGGGATCAGCGGCGCCGGGGCCGGTTGCGGGCCCAGGTACGGATGGTGAACGGGTACCACCGCGGGCGGCCGCTGCCGTCGATCACGTCCGGATCGGGCAGCAGCCGGTGCCGGCGGTAACTGCGGACGGTCGCGGGCCGGACGTTGATGTGGCGGGCGATCTCGGCGCAGGACCACAGCTCGGGGCCACGGGTCACGGGGGCACCTCCGGGGGACGGGGGCGGACGTTCGTGACGCAGCCTTGCCGGACCGGCCGGGACTCCGGGCGCAGAACGGGCATTGTGGCAGTTCCGTGACGAACCGGGAGCAATGCGCGGACAAATGCCCGACTGTCACGGCCGGCACGGTAGTGGCGGTCACCCCGGCCCGGTACGGTTCGCCGCATGAACGGCATGACCGCTACCTGGCTCGTCCTGTCGCTGCTGGGCGTCGCGCTGCTGGCCGCCGCCGCGGCGGCGCTGGTGCGGCGCACCCGCCCGGCCCCGCGCCCGGCCGGGCCGACCGGCCCGAAGCCGCGGCCGGGGGCCGGCCCCGAGCCGCAGGAGATCTGGTGGGCGCAGGTGCCGTTCGAGGACGGGCCCGGGTCCAAGGACCGCCCGTGCCTGGTGCTGCGGGTGCGCGGCCGGACCGCCACCGTCGCCAAGATCACCAGCAAGCACCACGCGGAACGCCCGGGCGTACTGCCGCTGCCGCCCGGGACGGTGGGTGACCGGGAGGGCCGGGCCAGCTGGCTGGAGACCGACGAGCTGCGCGAGGTACCGCTGTCGGCCTTCCGCCGCCGGGCCGGCGCGGTGGACCGGCAGGTCTGGGCCCGGGCGCAGCGGGCGCTGCCGCGCGGTTAGCGGCCTGCCCCCGGATTCCGCGGGCCCGGCGAGGATCCACGGGACGGGCCCCGCGCCCTACGCCCAGAGCTGGCCCTGCAGCGCCTCGACCGCGGCCTCGGTGGACTCGGCGGTGTAGATGCCGGTGGACAGGTACTTCCAGCCGCCGTCGGCGACCACGAAGACGATGTCCGCGCGCTCCCCCGCGGCCGCCGCCTTGCGCCCGACACCGATCGCCGCGTGCAGGATGGCGCCGGTCGAGACGCCCGCGAAGATGCCCTCCTGCTGGAGGAGTTCGCGGGTGCGGCGGACGGCGTCCGCGGAGCCGACCGAGAAGCGGGTGGTGAGCACCTCGGCGTCGTACAGCTCGGGGACGAAGCCCTCGTCGAGGTTGCGCAGCCCGTACACCACGTCGTCGTAGCGCGGTTCGGCGGCGACGATCCTCACGCCGGGGACCTTCTCGCGCAGGTAGCGGCCGACGCCCATCAGGGTGCCGGTGGTGCCGAGGCCCGCCACGAAGTGGGTGACGGTGGGCAGGTCGGCGAGGATCTCGGGGCCGGTGCCGGTGTAGTGGGCGCCCGCGTTGTCGGGGTTGCCGTACTGGTAGAGCATCACCCAGTCGGGGTGCTCGGCGGCGATCTCCTTGGCCATCCGTACGGCGGTGTTGGAGCCGCCGGCCGCCGGGGAGGGGATGATCTCGGCGCCCCACATGCGGAGCAGTTCGCGCCGCTCCTCGCTGGTGTTCTCCGGCATCACGCAGACCATCCGGTAGCCCTTGAGCTTGGCGGCCATGGCCAGCGAGATGCCGGTGTTGCCGCTGGTGGGCTCCAGGACGGTGCAGCCGGGGGTGAGCCGGCCGTCGGCCTCGGCGCGCTCGATCATGTGCAGGGCCGGGCGGTCCTTGATCGAGCCGGTCGGGTTGCGGTCCTCCAGCTTGGCCCAGAGGCTCACCAGGCCGTCGGCGTTGCCGGGGACGGCGGCGGACAGCCTCGGCAGACGGACCAGCGGGGTGTTGCCGACGGCTTCGAGCGGACTGTCGTAACGCAAGGGGGCCTCCGGCCAAGGCGGTGGGGTGGAGAGGGCGGTTCCCCCGCCGTGCGGGCGGGGGAACCGGGAGGTCAGCGGGCGCCGCCGGCCACGGCGGGCAGGATGGTGACGCTGTCGCCGTCGGCGAGGGCGGTGGAGATGCCCTCCAGGAAGCGGACGTCCTCGTCGTTCAGGTAGACGTTGACGAAGCGGCGCAGCTCGCCGCCCTCGACCAGGCGGGCGGCGATGCCCGGGTGGCGGGCGTCGAGGTCGGTGAAGAGTTCCCCGAGGTTGCTGCCGTTGCCCTCGACGGCCTTGGCGCCGTCGGTGTAGGTGCGGAGGATGGTCGGGATGCGGACCTCGATGGCCATGAGTGCGCTCCTGGGCGAGTCGTGGAGTGAGTGGGCCGCGGCGGAGGCGGCGGGGCGGTCGCCCCGGGCTCGGCGTCGCCGGGGGCGGCGGGCCCGGGTGAGGTGGTGAAGCGGCTCTCAGCGCGAGCGCGCGGGCGTGCCGGGACAGATCGCACCGGCGTGCCGGCACAGGTCGATGTGCAGGCGCGCCACGAGGCGGATGCCCGGGGCCTGAGTGCTCACATCGACGGAACGCATGGGCTCATCGTATAGATTCCCGGGCCCGCTCCGACATGGCTGTCTCGGGATCCGGATGTTCCCGTTCCCAGGGCTGAGACGACAGCGGCCCGCCGCCCCTTCGGGAGGGGTCGGCGGGCCGCGTCCGCGGGGGTGCCGGTCAGACCGGGTAGGCCTCGACGACCTGCACGTCTTCCTCTGTGATCTCGCCGTCCACGATGCGGAACGAGCGGAACTGGTACGGGTCGTCCTCGCCCTCGCCCTCGGCGGTGGAGACCAGGACGTAGTGGGCGAACGGCTCGGAGGCGTAGCTCACGTCGGTGCGCGAGGGGTAGGCCTCGGTGGCGGTGTGCGAGTGGTAGACGATCACCGGCTCCTCGTCCCGGTCGTCCATCTCGCGGTAGAGCTTGAGCAGGTCGCCCGAGTCGAACTCGTAGAAGGTGGGCGAGCGGGCGGCGTTGAGCATCGGGACGAACCGCTCGGGCCGGCCGCTGCCGGCCGGTCCGGCGACCACGCCGCAGGCCTCGTCCGGGTGGTCGGCGCGGGCGTGGGCCACGATCCGGTCGCGGAGTTCTCGGGTGATGGTCAGCATGCGGGCCAGGATAGCCACGCCCCGGCGGCTGTCCGCCGGGGCGTCCGAGGCGCGGTCGGTGGGTGTCCACGTCCGGCCGGCGGGTGTCCGCGTCCGGGCGGTGGGTGTCCGCTTCCGGGTGGTGGCGCCGGGGCCGGGCCGTGGCGTCCGGGCCCGGTCAGCGGGCGTCCAGACTCCCGTCGCCGGCGGGCAGGTTGCCGTCGTCGGCGGGCTGCCGGTCCGCGGCGGCGTCGTGGAGGGCCCGCGGATCGCGGCGCTTGAGCACCTGGTAGCCGACCACCAGCAGCACGGCCCAGCAGGGGAAGACGAACAGCGAGATCCGGTTGTCCCGGTCCAGGCCGATCAGCACCACGACCAGGGCGAGGAAGGCGAGCGCGGCCCAGCTGACCCAGGCGCCGCCGGGTGCCTTGAAGGTGGGCGCCGGCAGGTGGCCGGCCCGCCAGGCCCGGCGGTAGCGGATCTGGGAGATCAGGATCATCGCCCAGGTCCACAGGCCGCAGACCGTGGCGACCGAGGTGATGTACTCGAACGCCCGCGCCGGGACGACGCCGTTGAGCACCACGCCGATCCCCATCAGCAGACAGGAGACGGTGATCGCGAAGGCCGGGGTGCGGCGGGAGTTGAGCCTGGTGAGCCGCCCCGGGGCCTGGCCGCGCAGCGCGAGGTCGCGCAGCATGCGGCCGGTGGAGTACATCCCGGAGTTGCAGGAGGAGAGCGCGGCGGTGAGCACCACGAAGTTGATGATGCCGGCCGCCGCCGGGATGCCGATCTTGCCGAAGGCGGCGACGAACGGGCTGACTCCGGGCCGGAATTCGGTCCACGGCACGAGCGAGAGGATGACCACCAGCGCGCCGATGTAGAACAGCATGATCCGCCAGGGCAGGGTGTTGATGGCCCGCGGCAGGGTCTTCTCGGGGTTCTCGCTCTCGCCCGCGGTGACGCCGACGAGTTCGACGCCCAGGTAGGCGAACATGACGATCTGAAGGGTCATCACGGTGGAGCCGATGCCCTGGGGGAAGAAGCCGCCGTCCTGCCAGAGGTGGCCGAGCGACGCGGTGTCACCGGCCTTGCTGAAGCCGAGGGTCAGCACCCCGACGCCGATCAGGATCATGCCGATGATGGCGGTGACCTTGACCATGGAGAACCAGAACTCGATCTCGCCGAACAGCTTCACCGAGATCAGGTTGGCCGCGTAGAGCAGGACCAGGAAGGTCAGCGCACTGACCCACTGCGGTATGTCGGGCGCCCAGAACCGCACGTAGACGGCGGCGGCGGTGGTCTCCGCCATGCCGGTGACGACCCAGAACAGCCAGTACGTCCAGCCGGTCACGTAGCCGGCGAAGGGGCCGAGGAACTCCCGGGCGTACTCGGCGAAGCTGCCGGAGACCGGTCGGTAGGTGAGCAGTTCGCCGAGCGCCCGCATGATCACGAAGATCACCAGGCCGGCGACGGCGTAGGAGAGGATCAGGCTCGGGCCGGAGCGGGAGATCGCGGTGCCGGCGCCGAGGAACAGGCCGGTGCCGATCGCTCCGCCGATCGCGATCATCTGGATCTGGCGGCTGCCGAGCCCGCGCTCGTAGCCTTCGCCGTCCGCCGCGCTGTCGACCCTTTCGTCGTACAACTTCTCGGCCACTGTGCACCGTCCTGGTCGGTCTCGGGGGTGGAGAAGTCGTACCACGCGAAGTTCGGACAGCGGTGTCCATCTGAGCGTTATTTGAGCATGACCTGGTATGGTTTGCTCGATTTTCATAAGAAATGCCCCGGCCAATCGTCCACATTCTGGACGAAACGGCCGGGGCTTGCCCGGAATCGGGCAGGATCACTCCCCCGAGGGACGGGTCCGCTCGGACTCAGTCCGCCATGGCCTCCAGCAGCGACTCCTGAAGGGCTCCCAGCCACAGGTACGCCATCATCAGCGGCTTGCGCTCGTCGCCGTCCGGCAGCTCGTAGAGGCCGTCCTCGTCGTCCTCGGTGACCTCCAGCCGGACGCCGACGGCCAGCCGCAGGTCGTTCAGCGCGCCCAGCCAGCGCTGACAGTCGGGCACCGCCAGCTTGAGCACCCCGCCGTCGCCGAGGCCGTCCAGCGCCCGGACCACGAACAGCGCGTCGTCCCGCTTGCGGGCCCGCAGGTCCAGCTCGGTGAAGCGGCGGAACTCGCCGGACGCGACCCTGGCCTCCTCGTCCTCCGGCTTCCCCGGGTCGCCGTAGGCGTCCGGGAAGAGCCGCGCCAGCGCCGGGTCGGCGGGAGCCTCGGTCGGGCCCTCGGCGAACAGCGCGGCCAAGGGGTCGTCACCCTCCCCGCCCGGGCCTGGGCCGATCAGCTCCAGCAACTGCACTTCCAGCGAGCGCAGGATGGAGGCCTCCCACTCGTCCAGCGCGATCGCCGCGCCGCCACCGCCGGCACTCTCGAACAACCCAGCCATCTGTATCGGTCAGCCCGTCTTCGTCGTCTTCGGTCGTACGGCCGGCGGTCCGGCACCCGTCGGGCCGGCCCCGGCCGCCTGTGCGCCGGTCGCGCCGACGCCCGTACCGCCGGCGCCGGTCGGTCCGGCGTCAGTCGTGCTGCAGCGTCGCCCAGAGGCCGTAGCCGTGCATCGCCTGGACGTCGCGCTCCATCTCCTCGCGGGAGCCGCTGGAGACCACCGCCCGACCCTTGGTGTGGACGTCCATCATCAGCTTCCGGGCCTTGTCCTTCGGATAGCCGAAGTAGGCCTGGAAGACGTACTGGACGTAGCTCATCAGATTGACCGGGTCGTTGTGCACGATGGTCACCCAGGGCGTGTCCGGCTCGGTCACCGGCACCCCCTCGACCTCCGGGCGCTCGATCTCCACGGGCGCGACGCTCAAGCCGGGTCCTCCTCGCTGCACAGTCGTCCGTAACCCCTCATGCCCCATGCTGCCATCCGGGGGACACCCCGGCGATTCCGGCCCGGCACGCTCGCCGAGAAATCGTCACTCTGACGCTAAGTGGTAGTAGCATCATCCGTATGGACGCCACTTCCGTGCGCGCGGCCGGCTCGACCGCGCTGCTCACCGACCGCTATGAGCTCACCATGCTGCAGGCCGCCCTGCGCAGCGGGGCCGCGCACCGCCGCTCCGTCTTCGAGGTCTTCACCCGCCGCCTGCCGAGCGGCCGCCGATACGGCGTCATGGCCGGCACCGGTCGGGTCCTGGACGCCGTCGAGAACTTCCGCTTCACCACCCCCCAGCTGGACTGGCTCGCCGACCAGGACGTGGTCGACGAGACCACCCTGCGCTTCCTCGCCGACTACCGCTTCCGCGGCGACATCCACGGCTACCCCGAGGGCGAGGTCTACTTCCCCGGCTCGCCGCTGCTCACCGTCGAGGGCAGCTTCGCCGAGGCCGTGATCCTGGAGACGGTGATCCTCTCGATCCTCAACCACGACTCGGCCATCGCCGCCGCCGCCTCCCGGATGACCGCCGCCGCCGGCGGCCGCCCGGTGATCGAGATGGGCGCCCGCCGCGCCCACGAGCAGTCCGCCGTCGCCGCCGCCCGAGCGGCCTACGTGGCCGGCTTCGCCGCCACCTCCGACCTGGAGGCCGGCTTCACCCACGGCATCCCGACCACCGGCACCGCCGCCCACGCCTTCACCCTGGTGCACGACAGCGAACGGGACGCCTTCACGGCGCAGATCGCCTCCATGGGCAAGGGCACCACGCTGCTGGTCGACACCTTCGACCTGCGCGAGGCCGTGCGCACCGCCGTCGAGGTGGCCGGCCCCGAACTGGGCGCCGTCCGGATCGACTCCGGCGACCTCACCCTGCTGGCCCACCGGGTCCGCCGCCAGCTGGACGAGCTCGGCGCCGACCGGACCAGGATCATCGTCACCTCGGACCTCGACGAGTACGCGATCGCCGCCCTGGCCGCCGCACCGGTGGACGGCTACGGCGTCGGCACCAGCCTGGTCACCGGCAGCGGCCACCCGACCTGCGCGATGGTCTACAAGCTGGTCGCCCGCGCCGGGACCGAGGGCGGGCCGATGGTGCCGGTCGCCAAGCGCGCGGCCGGCGGCAAGACCAGCATCGGCGGCCGCAAGTGGGCGGCCCGCCGGCCCGACGCCGACGGCGTCGCCGAGGCCGAGGTGGTCGGCACCGGACCCGTCCCGGACGGGCTGCGCCCGCACCTGGTGCAAGTACCGCTGGTGCTGGACGGCGAGACCGTCGGCCGGGAGCCGCTGAGCGCCGCCCGCGAACGGCACGTGCGCGCCCGCGCCGCCCTGCCGCTGTCGGCCACCCAACTGTCCAAGGGCGACCCGGTGCTGCCGACCGAACTGGTCCTGCCCGCCGGGCCGGCCCACTGACCGGAGCCCGGGGCCGGGACCGGC
>NZ_JBIVVI010000233.1:0-9161 GCF_044757675.1 Kitasatospora sp. NPDC091257 | reverse complement strand
GGACTGGTGCTGACCGGGCGGCTGAGCCTGGCCGTGCACCCCTGGCTCGCCGACCACGCCGTCCTGGAGACCGTGCTCGTCCCCGGCACCGCCCTGGTGGAGATGGCGCTGAGGGCGGGCCGCGAGGCCGGCTGCGAGGTGCTGCGCGAGCTGGTGATCCAGTCGCCGCTGGTGCTGCCGCAGCAGGGCGGCGTCGCCGTCCAGGTGAGCGTCTCCGAGGCCGACGAGGCCGGGGACCGCACCGTGCAGGTCCTGTCGCGCTCCGAGGCGGAGGACTCCGCGTGGGTGTGCCACGCGACCGGGGTGCTCTCCCCGGCGGGCGCCGCCGCCCCGGCCGCCGACGGCTCCGCCACCCCGGCCGCCGACGGCTCCGCCGTTGCCGGGACCTGGCCGCCCGTGGGGGCCGAGCCCGTCGACCTCGACGGCTTCTACGACCGCCTGACGGCCGTCGGCTACGGCTACGGACCGGTGTTCCAGGGCCTGCACGCGGCCTGGAGCGACGGCGACAGCGTCCACGCCGAGGTGCTGCTCCCCGAGGCCGCCGCCGGTCAGGCGCAGGCGTACGGCCTGCATCCCGCGCTGCTGGACGCCGCGCTGCACGCGGTCGGCTTCTCCGCCGCCGTGGACGCCCACCGGGCCGCCCGGATGCCGTTCGCCTGGACCGGCGTCCGGCTGCACGCGGCCGGTGCCGCCGTGCTGCGGGTCACCCTGACCGTGACCGCCGACGGCGTGGCGCTGAGCGTTGCCGACGGCACCGGGGCACCCGTCATGACCATCGAGTCCCTGGTGCTGCGGGAGGTCGAGGCCGAGCAGCTGCGCCCCGCCGTCGGCCCGGCCGTCACCGAGGCGCTGTTCGCGCTGGACTGGACCCCGGTCACGTCGGCGGGCGCCGCCGGTGCCGGCCCCGCGACCTGGGCCGTGCTCGGTGCGCCCGCCCCGGGTGGCGCGGACACCCCCGCGCCCGCCGTCCCGCCGCTCGACGCGCCCCGGTACGCCGGGCTCGCCGAGCTGGTCGCCGCGCTCGACGACGGACGCCCGGCGCCGCAGGCCGTGGTGCTGCCCGTCCCCACGACCGCCGCCGAGGCCGTCGACCTGCCGGCCCGGGTGCGGGAGACGGCCGGCCGCCTCCTGACGGACCTCCAGGCCTGGCTGGCCGAGGAGCGGCTGGCGGACACCCGGCTGGTGGTCGTGACCCGCGGCGCCGTCGCCGTCGGCCAGGAGCCCGTCGACCTGGTCGCCGCCGCGGTCCGGGGCCTGGTCCGCTCCGCGCAGACCGAGAACCCCGGCCGGATCGTGCTGGTCGACCTGGACGGCGAGGCCCCGGCCGACGACTGGTGCCCGGTCGCCGCCCACGGCGACGAGCCGGTGCTGGCCGTCCGCGACGGCGCCGTCCTCGCCGCCCGGCTGGCCCGGCCCTCGGACACGCTCGCCGTGCCGTCCGGCCGGGAGGCCTGGCGCCTGGACACCCTCGGCCCGGGGACGCTGGAGAACCTCGCCCTGGTCCCCGCGCCGGACGCCGACCGGCCGCTCGGCCCCGGCGAGGTGCGGGTCGCCGTCCGCGCCGCCGGCGTGAACTTCCGCGACGTGCTGCTCGCGCTCGGCATGTACCCGGAGCGCGCGCCGATGGGCGCCGAGGCGTCCGGCGTGGTGGTCGGGACCGGCCCCGGCGTCACCGACCTCGCCCCCGGCGACCGGGTGTTCGGCTTCTTCTCCGGCGGCATCGCCGCCACCGCGGTCACGGCCCGCGACCTGCTGGCCCGCATCCCCGACGGCTGGACCTTCGGCCGGGCCGCCGCCGTCCCGCTGGTGTTCGCGACGGCCTACTACGGGCTGCGCGACCTGGCCGACGTCCGGCCCGGCGAGTCCGTGCTGGTGCACGCCGCGGCCGGGGGCGTCGGCATGGCCGCCGTCCAGCTCGGCCGGCACCTGGGCCTCGACGTCTACGGCACGGCCAGCGCCGGCAAGTGGGACGTACTGCGCGCCCAGGGCCTCGACGACACCCGCATCGCCTCCTCCCGCGACCTGGACTTCGAGGAGTCCTTCCGGGCCGCCACCGGCGGACGCGGCGTGGACGTCGTGCTCAACGCGCTGGCCGGCGAGTTCGTCGACGCCTCGCTGCGCCTGCTCGCGCCCGGCGGCCGCTTCCTGGAGATGGGCAAGGCCGACGTCCGCACCGACCTCCCGCGCGAGGACGTCCGCTACCGCGCCTTCGACCTCGGCGAGGCCGGACCGGTGCGGATGGGCGAGATCCTCGCCGAGGTCATCGCCCTGTTCGACGCCGGCGCGCTGCACGACCTGCCGACCACGGCCTGGGACGTGCGCAACGCCGTCGAGGCCTTCCGGCACATCGGCCAGGCCCGGCACATCGGCAAGAACGTCCTCACCGTCCCGGCGCCGCTCGACCCCGAGGGCACCGTCCTGATCACCGGCGGCACCGGCACCCTGGGCGGGCTGCTGGCCCGCCACCTGGCGGCCGGGCACGGCGTGCGGCACCTGCTCCTGCTGAGCCGTCAGGGCCCGGCCGCCGCCGGCGCCGCGGAGCTGGTCGCCGAACTGCGGGAACTGGGCGCCGAGGCGACCGTCGCGGCCTGCGACGCCGCCGACCGCGAGGCGCTGGCCGCGGTGCTCGCCGCGATCCCCGCCGAGCACCCGCTCACCGGCGTCGTGCACACCGCGGGCGTCCTGGACGACGGCGTGTTCGGCGCGCTCACCCCGGCCCGGCTCGGCGCGGTGCTGCGCCCCAAGGTGGACGCGGCCGTCAACCTGCACGAGCTCACCGCCGACGCCGACCTGGCCGCGTTCGTGCTCTACTCCTCCGCCGCGGGGACCTTCGGCACCGGCGGCCAGGCCAACTACGCGGCCGCGAACGCCTTCCTGGACGCCCTCGCCGCGCACCGCCGGGCGCACGGCTTGCCCGCGCAGTCGCTCGGCTGGGGCCTGTGGGCGAAGGCCAGCGCCCTCACCGGGCACCTCGCCGAGGGTTCCACCGTGACCAGCGGCGACCGGCTCTCCGGCACGCTGACCGCCGAGCTCGGACTCGCCCTCCACGATCGCGCGGCCGCCCTGCCCGCCGCGCACCTGCTGCCGGTCCCGCTCGACCTCGCGGCCGCCCGCGCCTCGGGCGCCGAGCCGCCGTCCCTGCTGCGCGGCCTGGTCCGCCCCACCCTGCGGCAGGCCGCCGACGGCCCGGTGACGGGCGGGCAGGCCACGCTGGAACGCCGCCTCCGGGGCCTGGAGGACGGCGAGCGGCGGCAACTGCTGCTCGACCTGGTCCGGACGAACACGGCCACCGTGCTCGGCCACGCGGGTGCCGAGGCCGTCGGGCCGCAGCAGGCGTTCAAGGACCTCGGCGTCGACTCGCTGGCCGCGGTGGAACTGCGCAACCGGCTGAACACCGCCACCGGCCGGCGGCTGCCCGCCACCCTGGTGTTCGACTACCCGACGGCCGCGTCCCTCGCGGACTTCCTCGCCACCCTGCTGCTCGGCGCGGCCGAGGAGGCCGACCGGCCCCGCGCGACGGCTGCCGTCGCCGACCCCGGCGAGCCGATCGCCATCGTCGGCATGTCCTGCCGCTTCCCCGGCCACGTGGCCTCCCCGGCCGACCTGTGGCGACTGGTCTCCACGGGCGGGGACGGGATCGTGGGGTTCCCGGCCGACCGCGGCTGGGACCTCACCGGGCAGTCCGGCGCCTACGCCACCCTCGGGGGCTTCGTCGACGGCGTCGCGGACTTCGACGCCGGGCTGTTCGGGATCTCGCCGCGCGAGGCGCTGGCGATGGACCCGCAGCAGCGCCTGCTGCTGGAGGCGTCCTGGGAGGCCTTCGAATCCGCCGGCCTCGATCCCAAGGCGCTCAAGGGCGAGCCGATCGGCGTCTTCGCCGGCGCCGCGCCCTCCTACTACGGCGTCGACGTGGACCTGCCCCAGGACACCGAGGGGCACCGGCTGACCGGTGGCGCCACCAGCGTCCTGTCCGGCCGGGTGGCGTACGCGTTCGGGCTGGAGGGCCCGGCGATGACCGTGGACACGGCCTGCTCGTCCTCGCTGGTCGCGCTGCACCTCGCGGCGCAGGCGCTGCGCTCCGGCGAGTGCGACCTGGCCCTCGCGAGCGGGGTGACGGTGATGACCGGCTCCGGGGTGTTCACCGAGTTCGCCCGGCAGGGCGGGCTGGCGGCGGACGGCCGCTGCAAGCCCTTCGCGGCCGGCGCGGACGGTACGGGCTGGGGCGAGGGCGTCGGCGTGCTGGTGGTCGAGCGGCTGTCGGACGCCCGGCGGCTCGGGCACCAGGTGCTGGCGGTGGTCCGTGGCAGCGCGGTCAACCAGGACGGCGCGTCCAACGGTCTGACCGCTCCGAACGGTCCGGCTCAGCAGCGGGTGATCCGGCAGGCGCTGGCGAGTGCCGGGCTGTCGGCCGCCGAGGTGGACGCGGTGGAGGCGCACGGCACCGGCACCAGCCTGGGCGACCCGATCGAGGCCCAGGCGCTGCTGGCCACCTACGGCCAGGGCCGCGGTGACGAGCCGCTGTGGCTGGGCTCGATCAAGTCGAACATCGGGCACACCCAGGCCGCGGCCGGTGTGGCGGGCGTCATCAAGATGGTGCAGGCGCTGCGGCACGGCGTGCTCCCGGCGACGTTGCACGCCGAGCAGCGGACCTCCGAGGTGGACTGGTCGGCGGGCGCGGTCGAGCTGCTGACCGAGGCCCGCCCGTGGCCGGAGGCCGGTCGTCCGCGTCGCGCGGGCGTGTCCTCCTTCGGGATCAGCGGCACCAACGCCCACGTGATCCTGGAGGCCGCTCCGACGGTGGCGGTCGAGGAGACGGAGACCACACAGGGCGTGCTGCCGTGGCTCGTGTCGGGACGCTCGGCCGGCGCGCTGGCGGCGCAGGCCGGGCGGCTGGCCGAATTCCTCGGCGGGGAGCCGGAGTTCGCGCCGGTGGAGGTGGCGTCGACGCTGCTCTCCCGAGCCGCGCTGGAGCACCGCGCGGTGGTGTTCGGCGACGGCCGGGCGGCGCTGCGGGACGGTCTGGCCGCGCTGGCGGACGGGCGCTCCTCGGGCGGGGTCGTCTCCGGGATCGCGACGGAGGGCCGGACGGCGTTCCTGTTCACGGGGCAGGGCGCGCAGCGGGTCGGCATGGGCCGGGACCTGTACGAGGCGTTCCCCGCCTTCGCGGCGGCCTTCGACGCGGTCTGCGCGGAGTTCGACCTGCTGCTGGACCGGCCGGTCCGGGACGTGGTGTTCGAGGGCGCCGAGGATCTGGACCGGACGGTGTGGGCGCAGGCCGGGCTGTTCGCGGTCGAGGTGGCGTCGTTCCGGCTGCTCGAATCCTGGGGCGTGACCCCCGACTTCCTGCTCGGGCACTCGATCGGCGAGATCGCCGCCGCCCACGTCGCCGGGGTCTTCCCGCTGCCGGACGCGTGCGCCCTGGTGGCGGCGCGCGGCCGGCTGATGCAGGCGCTGCCCGAGGGCGGGGCGATGCTCGCCGTGCAGGCCACCGAGGCCGAGGTCCGCGACGCGATCGGCGACCGGCTGGACGTCGCGGCCGTCAACGGCCCGACCTCCCTCGTGGTCTCCGGGCCGGTCGAAACGATCGAGGAGTTCGCGGCCCGCTGGAAGGCCGAGGGTCGCAAGACCAGCCGGCTGACGGTCTCGCACGCCTTCCACTCGGCGCTGATGGAGCCGATGCTCGCCGAATTCGCCGCGGTCCTCGCGGAGTTGACCTTCAACGAACCGCGGATCCCGGTCGTCTCCAACCTGACCGGCGGGATCGCCGAACCCGGCCTCCTCGCCACCCCCGAGTACTGGGCGCGTCAGGTCCGCGAGGCCGTCCGCTTCGCCGACGGCGTCGAGGCCCTGCACCGCGAGGGCGTCACCCGCTACGTCGAGCTGGGCCCGGACGGTGTGCTGACCGCGCTCGCCGCGCAGAGCGCGCCCGACGCGGTCGGCGTGCCGCTGCTGCGCAAGGACCGGGACGGCCGCGAGACCGTCCTGACCGCGCTGGCCGCGCTCTGGACGGCGGGCGCCGGAATCGACTGGTCCGCGCTGCTGCCCACGGCCCGTCACCTTCCGCTGCCGACCTACGCCTTCCAACGGGACCGCTACTGGCCGGACCCGGCCCAGGCCCCGGCCGGCAAGCCGCAGGACGCCGACCCGGCGGACCCGGCGGAGGCAGGGTTCTGGGCCGCCGTGGAACGCGGCGACCTCGCGGAGCTGGCCGACACGCTGGACCTCGGCCCGCAGGCGCTGGACCCGGTCGTGCCCGCGCTCGCCGCGTGGCGGACCCGGCGCCGCCGGGACGCGACGATCGACGGCTGGCGCTACCGCGTCGACTGGACGCCGCTGACCGGCCTGCCCGCCACGGGGCTGCTGGACGGCGGCTGGCTGGTCGTCGCGCCGCAGGACTCCGAGCTGACCGAGTGGGCCACCGACGCGCTCCGGTCCGCCGGGGCCGAGGTCACCGTCGTGGTCGACCCGGGCACCGGCCGGGACGCGCTGGCCGCCCGGCTCGCCGAGGCGTCCGGAGCGGCTGGTGAGGTGTCCGGGGTCCTGTCGCTGACCGCCGCGGTCGGCTCCGCGCTGCCCGGATCGGCGCTGCCCGAGGGCACCGCCGCCACCGTGGCCCTGCTCCAGGCGCTCGGCGGCGCGGGGATCGAGGCGCCGCTCTGGGTGGCCACCCGGGGCGCCGTCCGCACCGGCGGGGACGATCCGCTGGACAGCCCGGCCCAGGCGTCGGTCTGGGGCCTCGGCCGGGTGGCCGCGCTGGAGAACCCGGAGCGCTGGGGCGGCCTGGTCGACCTGCCGGTCACCGTGGACGCCCGTGCCGCCGACCTGCTGACCGTCCTGCTCGGCGAGGACCCCGGCGAGGACCAGGTCGCGATCCGCGGGACGGGCCTGCTGGCCCGCCGACTGGTGCGCGCCCCGCTGGACACCGCCGTTCCGGCGCCCGAGGGCTGGCGGCCCACCGGAACGGTCCTGGTGACCGGCGGGCTGGGCGCGCTCGGCGCCGACTCCGCCCGATGGCTGGCCCGGCGCGGCGCCGCGCACCTGGTGCTGCTCGGCCGGCGCGGGGCGGACACCCCCGGTGCGCGGGAGCTCGCGGCCGAACTGGCCGGGTACGGCAGCCGGGTCACCCTCGCCGCGTGCGACGTGGCCGACCGCGACGCCCTGGCCCGCGTGCTGGCCGCCGTGCCGCAGGACCTGCCGCTGACCGCCGTGCTGCACGCCGCCGGGGTCGACGGCCTGGGCCGGCTGGACGAGGCCGACACCGACCGGCTCGACGCGGTGCTGGCCGCGAAGCTCGGGGGAGCGGTGCACCTGCACGAGCTGACCGCCGGTCTCGACCTGGAGCAGTTCGTCGTCTTCTCCTCGATCGCCGCGGTGTGGGGCGGCGGCGGACAGGGCGCGTACGCGGCGGGCAACGCCTTCCTGGACGCCCTGGTGGAGCACCGCCGGGCCCGCGGCCTGGCCGGCACCTCGGTGGCCTGGGGAGCGTGGGCGGGCGCCGGACTGGCCGTCAGCGGGGACACCGGCGGCCTGCTGCGCCGCGGCGTCACCCCGATGGATCCCGAACTCGGCGTTCAGGCCCTCGCCCAGGCCGTCGACCGGGCGGAGAGCGGTCTGACCGTGGCCGACGTGGACTGGGCGGTCTTCGGTGCGGCGTTCACCTCCGCCCGGCCCAGCCCGTTGCTGCACGAGCTGCTGGACGAGCCGACGGCGGCCGCGGGCGCGGAGCCGGCCGCGACGGGAGACGCCGACGAGGCGTCCGCCCTCGCCGCCCGGCTGGCGTCGGCGCCGCCGCGCCGGCGCCCGCAGATCCTGGTCGACGTGGTGCGGGCCGAGGCGGCCACCGTGCTGCGCTACCAGGACGGCCGTACCGTCGCGGCCGGCCAGGCGTTCAAGGACCTCGGCTTCGACTCCTTGACCGCGGTCGAGCTGCGCGACCGGCTGAGCCGGGTGACCGGCCTGCGCCTGCCGCCGAGCCTGGTGTTCAACCACCGCACCCCCCAGCGGGTGGCCGCCTTCCTCGGTGAGGAGCTGGGCGTCCTGGTCGAGGAGCGGCCCGCCGGGCCGGACGAGGCGGCGGTCCGCGCGGCGCTGGCGGCCATCCCGATCGAGCGGCTGCGGGAGGCCGGACTGATGGACACCCTGCTGAGCCTGGCGGACCCGGCGCCGTCGGGCACACCCGGCACACCCGACCGGCCCGACGGCCCGGACCAGCCGGACGGTCCGGACGTGCCGGACGACCTGGACGACCTGGACGACCTTGATGATCTGGACGATCTGGACGCCGACGCGCTGATCGAGATGGCCCTGAACACCGAACGAGACGACGCCTGAGCCATGGAGAAATCGATGAACACCCGCGGTGACAAGGCGGTCGAAGCACTTCGGGCCTCCCTCAAGGAGGTCGAGCGCCTGCGCAGGCAGAACCGGGAGATCCAGGCGGCGGCCCGCGAGCCGATCGCGATCGTCGCACTGGGCTGCCGGCTGCCGGGCGGCGTCACCGGCCCGGAGGACCTGTGGCGGCTGGTCGCGGACGGCACCGACGCGATCGGCGGGTTCCCGACCGACCGCGGCTGGGAGGAGTCCTTCCCCGGCAGCCGCGACTACGCCCGCCGGGGCGGCTTCCTCGGCGACGCGACCGGGTTCGACGCCGAGCTGTTCGGCATCAACCCGCGCGAGGCGCTGGCGATGGACCCGCAGCAGCGGCTGCTGCTGGAGGTCGCCTGGGAGACCTTCGAACGGGCGGGCATCGATCCCCACTCGGTGGCCGGCACGGCGACCGGCGTCTTCGTCGGCGCCTCCCCGTCCGGCTACGACGGAGCCGGACGGCTCCCGGAGAACACCGCGGGATACCACCTGACCGGCACCGCGAGCGGGGTGCTCTCCGGCCGGCTCTCGTACGTGTTCGGGCTGGAGGGCCCGGCGGTCACCGTGGACACCGCGTGCTCCTCCGCGCTGGTGGCGCTGCACCTGGCGGTCCAGTCGCTGCGCCAGGGAGAGTGCGGCCTGGCCCTGGTCGGCGGCGTCGCGGTGATCAGCACCCCGGCCGCCTTCGCCGAGTTCGGCAAGCAGGGCGGCCTGGCCGCCGACGGCCGCTGCAAGTCCTTCGCGGCGGCGGCGGACGGCACCGGCTGGTCCGAGGGCGTCGGCGTCCTGCTACTGGA
>NZ_JBIVVI010000232.1:0-9172 GCF_044757675.1 Kitasatospora sp. NPDC091257 | reverse complement strand
GGGTGGAGCGTGCGGTGCGCCTGCGCGGCCGGGTGGACGGGTTCGGCCCGTACCTGCCGGACTCGCTGCTGGCGGTGGCGGCGGCCGGGGTCGCGCTCTGGGCGGTGTCCCAGGACACCACGGTGCGCCCGTGGTGGATCCACCTGCTCGCGGTGGCGACCGCGCTGCCGCTGCCCTGGCGGCGCCTGAGGCCGCTGACGGTGCTGGCGCTGGCGACGGCGCCGTCGCTGGTGATCTCGGTGGTGGCGCACTCGGCCAACCCCCAGGTGCCGCTGTCCGGGGTGGTCGCCCTCTACACGGTGGCGGAGCGGTCCTCGGAGCGGGTGCGGTGGAGCGTGCTGGCGGTGGTGGTGGTCGGCAACGTGCTGGGCACCCACTCGCCGAACGGCGCGCTGTTCAGCCTGGTCACCTCCGTCGGCACCTTCGTGTTCGGCTCGCTGGTGCGCGCCCAGCGGCAGCTGGCCCGGGTGCAGGCGGAGCGGGCCCGGGAGGCCGGCGAACGGGCGGCGAGCGACGCGGCCCGGGCGGTGGCGGAGGAGCGGGCCCGGATCGCCCGGGAGATGCACGACATCCTGGCCCACGCCGTCTCGCTGATGGTGATCCAGGCCGAGGCCGGGCCGGTGGTGGTGCGCAGTGATCCGGACCGGGCCGTCCGCGCGTTCGACACCATCGCCGACGCGGGCCGGGACGCGATGGTCCAGCTGCGGCGCGTGCTGGGGGTGCTGAAGGACCCGGAGGCGGGCCGGCAGCTGGCGCCGCGGCCCCGGCTGGCCGAACTCGCCGGGGTGGCCGACCGGGTGCGCGCGGCGGGGCTGCGGGTGGATCTCGAACTTCCGGGGCAGGAGGGTCCGCTGCCGGCCGACGTGGAGACGGCGGCGTACCGGATCGTGCAGGAGGCGCTGACCAACACGGTCAAGCACGCCGGGGCGGACCGGGTCGCGGTCCGGGTGCGGCGGGCCGGGGAGGTGCTGGAGGTGGTGGTCTCGGACAACGGACGCGGGGTGCCGGCCGCGGCCGGCCGTGCGGTGGTCGGCTGGTCCGGCGGCCGCGGTCTGGTCGGCATCCGGGAGCGGGCGGCGGCCTGCGGCGGGCGGGCCGAGGCCGGGCCGGGGCCGGAGGGCAGGGGTTTCCTGGTGAGGGCCCGGCTGCCGCTGGGCACGGGCGGGGTGGTGGAGAGGGTGGACGAATGACGCCGATCCGGGTGGTCGTCGCGGACGATCAGGAGCTGGTGCGGGCCGGGTTCGGGATGATCCTGGACGCGCAGCCGGACATCGAGGTGGTGGCCGAGGCGTGCGACGGTGCCGAGGCGATCGAGGCGGTGCGCGCGCACGGCCCGGACGTGCTGCTGCTGGACGTCCGGATGCCGGTGATGGACGGGCTGGAGGCGGCCCGCCGGGTGTGCGCCGAGTTCCCGTCGACCAAGGTGATCATGCTGACCACCTTCGACATCGACGACTACGTCTTCGACGCGCTGTACGCGGGCGCCAGCGGCTTCCTGCTCAAGGACGTCCGGCGGGACGACCTGGCGCACGGGGTGCGGATGGTCGCCTCGGGGGAGGCGCTGCTCGCGCCGTCGGTGACCAGGCGGCTGATCGGCGAGTTCGCGGCCCGTCGGCCGGGGGCGCCGGAGCGGGCGGTGCGACCGCCGTCGCGGCTGCTGGAGCAGCTGACCCTGCGCGAGCGGGAGACGCTGCGGCTGATCGCGCGCGGGCTGTCCAACGCCGAGATCGCGGCCGAGCTGGTGGTCAGCGAGCACACGGTGAAGACGCACGTCAGCAATGTGCTGAGCAAGCTCGGGCTGCGGGACCGGGTGCACGCGGTGGTGTTCGCGTACGAGGCCGGGGCGGTGGTGGCGGGGGAGTCCTGACGGGCTCCCCCGTGCGGGGGAGGCGGCCGGTTCGCCGGTGCGGGTGATCCGGGACGAGGGCCCCGGCCGGGAGGCTCTGCGGTGTCGGAACGGACCACACCGCTGGAGACCATCGGATGAACACCGCCCTGGATGCCCGGAACACCCGCCCCACCCGCCTCAGCGGCCTCACGCCGTACGCCGTCGTCGGCGCCCCCGCCCTGATGGCCCTCTACGGCGGCATCCGCCTGGTGCCGGGCTCCCGGGCGCCCGGCCCCGGCTGGACGGCGGGGCACACCGCGATGCTCGCCGGGCTGCTGCTGTTCGCCCCCGTCCTCCTCGCCCTGCACCGGCGGCTCGCCCCGCGCGGCACGGCCGCGCGGACCGCGGCCGGGGCGGCGCTGGGGACGGCCTTCGCGGGGTTGCTCTGCTCGCTGGCGCAGATCGGCATCGACCTGGTGGTGGGGCTGGCGGCGGCGGACAAGGCCGAGCAGTCGCGGCTGTTCGACCGGGTCCAGGACGTCCCGGGCGTGCTGCCGGTCGTCTACCAGGTCGGCCCGCTGCTCTTCTACGTCGGCCTGCTGGCGCTGCTGACCGCCGCCGCGGCGGGCCGCTCCCGGGCGCTGCGCTGGTGGAGCCCGGTGCTGGCGCTGCTCGGCACCCTGGCCTCGGGCGTCGACCTGGCCCTCGTCCCGCTCGCCGCCGCCTGCTACCTGCTCGCGCTCGCCCCGCTGGCCCGTCCGGCCGCCGCGCCGCGCGCCGCCCTGGCCTGAAACGCGCGTCCTGGCCCGAAGCGGGCCCCGGCTCGGCGCCCCCGGATTTTCGGTGGCCGGTCGTGGGCCGCGGGCCGTACGGTCCGGGGTATGAACGCGAAGCGCCCCCTGATCGCCGTGCTCACCGGCGCGGGCATCTCGACGGACTCCGGCATCCCCGACTACCGCGGCCCGCAGGGGCTGTGGCAGAAGGACCCGTCGGCGCAGGAGCTGGTCACCATCGGGCCGTACCTGGAGGACCCGGAGGTCCGGCGGCGGGCCTGGCGGATGCGGCTGGAGACGGGCGCGCTGGGCGCCGAGCCGAACGCCGGGCACCGGGCGCTGGTCGACCTGGAGCGCTCCGGGCTGCCGCTGCGGGTGCTCACCCAGAACATCGACGGGCTGCACCAGAGGTCCGGGCTGACCGCCCGCAAGGTGCTCGAACTGCACGGCAACGTGCGGGAGACGCAGTGCCTGCGCTGCCGGGTGGTCGGTTCGATGGCGGACGCGCTGGACCGGGTCGGGGCGGGCGAGCCGGACCCGGCGTGCCGGGAGTGCGGGGGGATCCTCAAGCCGCGCATCGTGATGTTCGGCGAGAACCTGGATCCGGAGGTGCTCGGGCAGGCCGACGCGGTCGCCCGGGCCTGCGACGTCTTCATCGCGGTCGGCACCAGCCTCCAGGTGTTCCCGGTGGCGGGGCTGCCGTACAACGCGGTGCGGACCGGGGCGAAGCTGATCATCGTGAACGGCGAGCCGACGCCCTACGACGAGGCCGCGGCCGAGGTGATCCGGGAGCCGATCTCGCAGGCGCTGCCGAAGCTGGTGCGCCGACTTGTCCTGGAACGGGCCTGAGCGGGGGCCGGAAGGGTCATGTTCCCGGACGTACCGCGTGCGTACGATGATCTTTCCGGCTTCCCCCCTCCTGGCCTGGAGTGATCGACCGATGACGACGACGGCGAAGTTCGACCCCTGGTCGGCGGCCTTCGTGGCCCACCCGTACGACGCGTACGCCGAACTGCGCGAGCACGCGCCGGTGACGTACTTCGAGCCCACGAACCAGTGGCTCGTCTCGCGCCACGAGGACGTCAGCGCCCTGCTGCGCGACCGGCGGCTCGGCCGCACCTACACCCACCGCTTCAGCCACCAGGAGTTCGGCCGCCCCGAGCCCGACCCGGCGCACGAGCCCTTCCACACCCTCAACGACCACGGGCTGCTCGACCTGGAGGCGCCCGACCACACCCGGCTGCGCCGGCTGGTCTCCAAGGCCTTCACCCCGCGCATGGTCGAGGGCCTGCGCCCCACCGTGCGGCGGCTGGCCGGCGAACTGGTCGACCGGCTGCTCGCGGCCGGCGGCGGCGACCTGATCTCCGCCGTCGCCGAGCCGCTGCCGGTCGCCGTGATCGCCGAGATGCTCGGCGTGCCGGAGGCCGACCGCCACCTGCTGCGGCCGTGGTCCGCCGACATCACCGGGATGTTCGAGCTCAACCCCACCGAGGAGACCGCCCGCCGGGCCGTCACCGCGAGCATCGAGTTCTCCGACTACCTGCGCACCCTGATCCGCGAGCGCCGGGGCAACCCCGGGACGGACCTGATCAGCGCGCTCATCCAGGCCCAGGAGGGCTCCGACGCGCTCAGCGAGCAGGAGATGATCTCCACCTGCGTGCTGCTGCTCAACGCCGGCCACGAGGCGACCGTCAACACCACCGGCAACGGCTGGTGGGCGCTGTTCCGCAACCCCGGGGAGCTCGCCCGGCTGCGCGGCTCGGTGGACGCACTGCTGCCCACCGCGATCGAGGAGCTGATGCGCTGGGACACCCCGCTGCAGATGTTCGAGCGCTGGGTGCTGGAGGACATCGAGGTCCGCGGCGTCACCATCCCGCGCGGCGCCGAGATCGCCCTGCTCTTCGGCTCCGCCAACCGCGACCCCGAGCGCTTCGCCGACCCGGACCGCCTCGACCTCGGCCGCACCGACAACCCGCACATCACCTTCGGCGCCGGAATCCACTTCTGTCTGGGCGCCCCACTCGCCAGACTGGAGCTCACCGAGTCCTACGGCACGCTGCTGCGCCGGGCCCCGGGCCTGCGGTTGGTCCGCGAGCCCGAGTGGAACCCGGGCTACGTGATCCGCGGGCTCAAGGAGCTGTTGGTCGAGGTGTGACGGGAAGAGGGGGGAACTGCCGTGGGCAAGGCGACGGGGGCACTGCTGGGGCTGGCGATCGGCGACGCGATGGGCCGGCCGACCGAGTTCCAGGACATCGAGCGGATCGCCGCCGACCATCCGGACTGGCGGCGGCTCCCGCTGCCGAAGAAGGCGCTGGTCACCGACGACACCCAGATGACGCTCGCCCTCGCCCGCGGCCTGCGCACCGCCCTGGCGCGTGGGACCCTGACGCCCCTGCGGCTGGAACGGCCGGTCCGCGAGGAGTTCGTCGACTGGTGGCGCTCCCCGCAGAACAACCGTGCCCCCGGCATGACCTGCCTGCGCGCCTGCCAGCGCCTCAGCCACGACGAGTACCGCTGGCAGCAGGCCAGCGACGTCGGCTCCAAGGGCTGCGGCGCCAACATGCGGGTCGCCCCGGTCGGACTGATCCGCGACCTGGACGCCCGGCAGCTCTCCGGCGCCGCCCAGCTGCAGTCCGCGCTCACCCACGGCCACCCGACCGCGCTCGCCGCCAGTGACCTCACCGCGTACGCCGTGCGCAAGCTCGCCGAGGGCGTCCCGCCCGCCGCACTGCCCGCGGTGCTGCGGGCGTACGCGCTGGCGAGCCGCGAGCGGTACGACGCGTTCTGGCTCGGCGACCTCGCCGACCGCTGGTACGGCTCCTCGCCGCAGGCCGTCATCGCCCGCGGCTGATGGGCCCCTCCTGCCCGTCGGCGGGCAAGGAGGGAGAGTGCCTCCAGGTGCTCGACCGGCTGGACGCGGCGCTCGCCGCCCCCGACGTCGAGGCCGACCCGTGCCTGGCCACCGGCGAGGGCTGGGTCGCCGAGGAGGCCTTCGGCACCGGCCTGCTCTGCTTCCTGCTGCTGCCCGACGACCCGGTGGCGGCCGTCCGCCGGGCCGCCTGCTCCAGCGGCGACTCCGACTCGCTGGCCTGCCTGACCGGCGCCTTCGCCGGCGCCCACCACGGCGAGGCGGCCTGGCCGGCTGACTGGGTGGAGCGGATCGAGCACCGGGACGAACTGCTGGAGTTCGGAGCGCTCTGGGACTGATCCGGGGCACGCCGGCCGGGCGGAACCGGTGGGCGGGACGGCGCGTCGAAGGGCCATGACGAACCGCAGCACCGCAACCCGTCGCACCCTCCGCCGCCCGGCGGCGCTGCTCCTCGCGGCCGCGCTCGCCACGCCGCTGCTCGCCGGCTGCGGCAGCACCGGGGCCGCCGCGCCCGTGGAGCTCCGGGCGTCCGCGCCCGTGAGCCGGCCGGCCGTCGACCCGGCCCAGGTGGCCGCCACCGCGACCGCCACCGACGCCTTCGGCCTGGACCTCCTGCACGCCCTGACCAGCGAGCCGGACGCCGCCGGGAGCAACCTCGTGGTCTCCCCGTCCGGCCTGGCCACCCTGCTCGCCATGCTGCTGCCCGGAGCCCGCGGCGCCACCGCCGGGGAACTGGCCGAGGCCCTGCACACCGGGCTCGACCCGCGGCAGTACGCGCTCGCCACCGGCGCGCTGAACCGGCCGGTCCCGGCCACCGACCAGCTGACCCTGCGCCGCAGCGACGACGTCTGGACCCAACAGGGCCTGGCCGTCGAGCCGGACTACCTCGCCACCCTCGCCGCCGCCTTCGACGCCGGGGTCCACCAGGCCGACTTCGCCAAGGACCCGGACGGCGCCCGCAAGACCGTCAACGCGGCGGTGGAGAAGGCCACCGACGGCCGGATCAAGGACCTGTTCGGCTCGAACGGGATCACGTCGAGCACCCGGCTGGTGCTCACCGACGCGCTGTACCTCAAGGCGAAGTGGGCCTCCGCCTTCACGCCCTCGCACACCGCCGACCGCCCGTTCCACAAGCTCGACGGCTCCGCCCCGGCCGTCCCCACGATGGGGCAGACCGGGGAGTTCAAGTACGCCGACGGCTCCGGCGGGATCGTCGGCGAGCCCTGGCAGGCCGTCGAACTGCCCTACGCGGAGGGCGGGCTGGTGATGGACCTGATCGTCCCCCCGCAGGGCGGCTTCGCCGCGTTCGCCAAGGGCCTGGACCAGCCCCAGCTCGACCGCGTCCTCGGGGCCCTCGCCGAGCGGCCGGTCGACCTCCGGCTGCCGCGCTTCCACTTCGGCACCTCGAAGGAGCTCACCCCCGCGCTGCGCTCGCTCGGCGTGCGGGCGGCCTTCGACGCGGCCGACTTCGGCGGCATCGCCAAGGACCCGCTGGCCGTCGGCACGGTGGTGCAGAAGGCCACGATCGAGGTCGGCGAGGACGGCACGGTCGCGGCGGCCGGCAGCGGTGTCGGGATGGAGGTGATGGCGGCGCCGAACGCCGAACGGCCGGTCCAGGTGTACGTCGACCGGCCGTTCCTGTTCCTGATCCGGGACAGCCGGGGCGGCGCGCCGCTGTTCCTCGGCCAGGTCACCGACCCGCAGGCGGGGTAGTCACCGGGCCGGGTGGTCACCAGGCGGGGTAGCGCCCGCCGAGCCCGGGGTGCAGCGGGTCACGGCTGCCGAACAGCACCAGCAGGTCGTCCGCGACCTGCCGCAGCTCGGCCCGCCCCTCGACCGCCCCGGCCCACTCGGGGGGCAGCGCCGCGGCGCCGTACGCGGCCCCGACCAGGTTGCCGCAGACCGCGCCGGTCGAGTCGCTGTCCCCCGAGTGGTTCACCGACAGCAGCAGCGCGGTGCGCACCGGGTCGGGGTCCAGGGTGGCCGCCAGCAGCGAGTACACCGCGATGGCCAGGCACTCCTCGGCGGTCCAGCCGAGCCCGACCCGCTCCACCGTCTCCGCGGCCGGCTCGGCCTCCTGGGCCAGCCGCACCGCCCGGGCCAGCGCCTGGACGGTCTCCTTGGAACTCGGCAGCTCGCGGATCTGCTCCACCGTCTCGCCGACCGCCGCCCACGGCTCGGTGCCGTCCGCGAGCCGCTCGACCAGGGCCGCGAAGGCGCCGGCCGCGAGGTAGCCGGTCGGGTGTCCATGGGTGAGCTGGGCGCACTGCACCGCCAGCCCGAAGGACTGCTCGACCCCGAGCCGGGCCAGCCCGAACGGCGCCGAGCGCATCACCGTGCCGCAGCCCTTGGAACCCGGGTTGATCGGCCCCAGCAGCCCGATCGCGGACGGCGCCTCGAACACCGGATGCTCGGCCACCCCGCTCAGGCAGGCGTTGCCGGGCGCCCGCCGCGCGTACAGGAAGGGCCGGCTCAGCAGCCAGCCGTCGTACGGGCGGGGCTGCGGCTCGGTGTCCGGCGCACCCTGGTACTGGGTCCGCAGCCAGCGCCGGTAGGCGCCGTGGACGGCCTCCGGCACCGAGCCGCCGCCGCCCGTCCAGCCGCGGACGAAGCCGCGGATCAGACCCTCGGCGGTGAACAGCGTCATCTGGGTGTCGTCGGTGACCTCGACCGGCCCGGGCCCGGCCGGCAGCGTGGTCACGCCCTGCGGCCCGAACCGGTCCTGGATCTGGTGGAGTTGCTGGAACTCCACCGGCCAGCCCAGCGCATCGCCGATCGCTCCGCCGAGCAGCGCTCCGCGCACCCGGTCCCGGTACCCCGACTCCGCCGCCGGATCCGTCACGTCGCGTCCCCCTTCGTTCGTGGCGGACTACGTTCTATCAGGTCCCCGGGGAATGATCGGCGGGACGGGCCCTACCGGCGGATCGCACCGGCGCGTCCGTGCAGCGCGGCCCGGTCGGCGGCGGCGCGTCCGGCCGCCCAGCCCACGCCGTCGCTGACCCGCACCCGCTGCGAGACCAGCTTCGGGAACAGCCGGTCGACCTGCTCGTCCACCGCCTCGGAGCGGGCGGCGAGCGCGGGCAGCAGCCGCTCGTCCGGCAGCAGCTGCTCCTCGGTGCCGTCCTCGCGCAGGTGCCGGCCGGCCGCGGCGGCGCTGGTGGCGCGCTCGGTCGCGGCGGTCAGCCGCTCGCGGATCCGCGCCGCGTACGCGACCAGGAAGGACTGCCGGAACGCCTTGCTGCGCGAGTCCTTGCGGGAGCCGGCCTTGTTGAGCGCGTGGGTGGCCTGCACCAGCAGCGAGGTGTAGAGCAGCTCGACGCCGTCCAGGTCGCCGTCGAAGCCGACCACGGTGCAGAAGCCGAACTCCTTCGCCCACACCACCCGGCACCGGTTGGCCGCCGCGACCGCGTCCAGCAGCATCGTCTTGGGACCCTCGTACGGGTTGTCCACCCCGATCCGCAGCGCCGCCGGGGTGTCGCGGTCGGCGCCGGCCGCGGCCAGCAGCGCGTCGTCGATGCTGTGCTGGGCCATCAGCTGCTGGGCCTTGGCGGTCAGCGCCTCGGCCTCCTCCGGGTACTCGGTGGACTCGGCCTTGGCCAGCAGCGCCCGGATCCGCGCCAGCATCCGCGGCTCGCCGGTCACCGGCGCCGAGTGCCGCCCCCGGACGGCCTGCCCGGGGGCGGGCCCCACCGGGGCGATCGG
>NZ_JBIVVI010000231.1:0-9178 GCF_044757675.1 Kitasatospora sp. NPDC091257 | reverse complement strand
CCGGCCGCAGCCGCCCGTCCAGCACGTGGAGGCGGCGCGCGCCGACCCCGGTGCCGATCGGCACCCGGGCGGCGGGCTGCTCCGGCGTGCCGTCGAGCCGGTGGGTGGTGGCGGTGACCACGGTCTCGGTCGGGCCGTAGGCGTTCAGCAGCGGCACCCCGGTCGCCGACCACCAGGCGGCGGCGGTGGCGGGCTCCAGCTTGTCGCTGCCGGAGATCATCAGCCGCAGGGTGCACGGCACCCGGCCGCCCAGGGCCGCCACCACGTCCTGGAAGTAGCCCGCGGCCAGGTTGGCGACGGTGACACCCTCGGCGTCCAGCAGGTCCAGCAGCGCGGCCGGGGCCAGGAGCCGCTGCTCCGGCAGGACCAGGCAGGCCCCGGCGGACAGCGCGCCGAGCACCTGCTCGACGGCCACGTCCACGGTCGGACGGGCGAACTGCAGCACCACGTCCCGTTCGGTCAGGCCGAAGGTCTCGACGACACCGGCCAGGTGGCCGGCCAGGGCGGCGAGCGGAACGTGCACGCCCTTGGGGCGGCCGGTGGTGCCGGAGGTGTAGATGACGTAGCCGGCGCCGGCGTTCCCGCCCGCCCCTCCGCCGATTTCGGTGAGCTCCTCGCCGTTCAGGGCGAGGTGGGCCCCGGCGTCCTCGGCGATCCAGCGGTTGCGCTCCTCGGGGGCCTCCCCGTCCAGCGGCAGGTAGGTGGCGCCGGCCCGCAGCGCCGCGAGCAGCGCGACCACGTGGTCCAGCCGGTCGCGGCCGGTCACGGCGACCGTCCGGCCGGGGGCGAGCCGGGCGGCGAGGGCGGCGGTCAGGCCGTCCAGCTCCCGGTAGTCGACCGTCCGGCCGCCGGCCCGGACGGCCGGCCGCTCCGGGAAGCGGGCGACGGCGGAGGCGAACGGCGCGAAACCGGGCGCCGTGAATTCGGTGGGGAAACCGCGCGAGGACATCATCCAACCCCAGATCGTGAGAGAAATCGGCGACGAAAGCGACGATAGGGGGAATTCGACGGCCCTATCGGCAGAATGAGCGGAAGGAAATCGGCAGTTTCATCATGCCGCTTTCCAGGCAGGCCAGGGCTACCGGCCGAGGGTGTTTCAGGAATTCTCGGGGGACCAGACGTCCGCCCCGTCCAGGGCCTCGGGGGAGTATTTCCCGAGCGAACTGATCAGCAGTCGGAGTTCCAGCGCCAGGCATTCCGCGAAACGGCGCAGACCGGATTCCCGGTCCTCCGCGACGGCGAGCAGCGCCGCCCGTCCGAGGCCCACCGCACGGGCCCCCAGCGCCAGGCTCTTGACCGCCCGGGCGCCTTCCCAGATCCGCCCGGAGACCAGCAGGGAGGGCGGCGGCGCGGCCGCCAGCCGGCGCAGGCACTCCGCGAGCGGCAGGCCGACGTGCGGCAGGAACACCCCCGGCGCCCAGCCGGTGCCGCCCTCGGCGCCGTCCACCACGACGGCGTCCGCTCCGGCCTCGTGCGCCACCCGGGCGGCCTCGGCCACGTCCCGGCCGGGGTAGAGCTTCACCCAGATCCGCACCCGCGGGTAGTTGTTGCGCATCAGCCGGATCTGCTGGCGCAGGATCTCCGCGGTGAAGGTGCCCGGGGTGGCGGCGCGCAGCACCCGGCCGTCGCCGAACAGCGGGTCCAGCCCGAAGCGGTCGCCGAGCGCGGCGGCGGCTTCCGCGTCCAGCACGGTCATCCCGCCCAGGCCCGGCTTGGCCCCCTGGCCGACCTTCAACTCGAAGGCCAGCCGCCCGGATTCGAGCAGCGGAAGGGCGGCCGGATCGCTGTGGACGAGGTTCCACACCTCGGCGTCGGCGTCCTCGGTGCTCTGCTGCACGGCCACGCCGCCGAGCCCGTCCGGGAGTTGCTCGCCGTAGGCGCGCAGCCGGCCGAGCAGGGTGCGGTCGGCCGCCTCACCGAGCCGGCCGTAGCCGTTGACCGGCACCACGTTCTCGCCGATCACCATCGGGATCCCGAGCGCCCCGGCCTGCCGGCTCAGGGCCAGCCCGAGGTCGCCGCCGGCCGCCCGGGTGGAGCCGGTCGCCGACACGTAGACCGGCAGCGCCGAGGCGAACCCGCCGATGGCGGTGGCGAGTTCGACGTCCCGGTAGTCGGGTTCGCGGCCGAGGTCGATCAGCTTGGCGAGCCGCTGCGGCAGGAACAGCGGCGGGACGATCCGCAGGGCGTCGAGCGCGTCGTTTTGCGCGGGCTCCCCGGGCCGGCCGGCGCCGAACAGCACCCGCCCGTACTCCTCGGCGGGCGGGAACGCCGCGGCCGCCCCGACGCGGGCCCGCCGCCGGACCTCCTCCTCCGGAAAGCCGGGCGCGGTCAGGTCCTTCACGGCGGCGGCGTCCGCCCCGCTCCGCTCGACGGTGAGCTCGCTGCGCTCCCTCACGGTGACACCACCCCGGCGACCTTGGGGAACGCGCTGGCCTGCCAGACGGCGTCCAGCCCGGCGACGTACCGGGTGAGCCGCTCGACCCCGATGCCGAAGCCCGCGCTGGCCGGCACGCCCTCGCGCACCAGGTCCAGGTACCAGCGGTACTTCTGCGGGTTCTCGCCGGTCTCCCGCATCCGGGTGACGATCTCCGCGTAGTCGTTGGTGCGCTGGCTGCCGCTGCACAGCTCGCCGTAGCCCTCGGGCGCGAGCAGGTCGAAGTTCCGCAGCAGGCCCGGGTCCTCCGGGTGCTCGCGGTCGTAGAAGCCGCGCGAGCCCTTCGGGTAGTCGGTGACGAAGAACGGCCGGTCACGCCGGTCCGACAGCAATGCCTCGCCCTCCCAGTCGAGTTCGGCGTCCAGGCTCTGCGGGTGCCCGATGCCGCGCAGTTCGGCCACCGCCTCGGCGTGCCGGACGCGGCCGAACGAGCCCTTCAGGAGCTCGGCGAAGGCCTGCGGGTCCCGGCCGAGTTCGGCGAACTCCTTGGGCAGCTCGCGCACCGTGCTGTCGACCATGTACACCACCAGCTCCTCGGCCAGCTGGACGGCGTCGTCCCGGCTCGCGCCGGCGACCTCCACGTCCAGCTGGTGGAACTCGGCCAGGTGCCGGCTCGTCCCGGCGGTCTCCAGCGGCTCCAGCCGGACGTTCGGGGCGATGCAGAAGATCTTGTCGAAGGCGAGCAGCGAGGCCTGCTTGTACAGGATCGCGCTGGTCATCAGCTTGTAGCGGTGGCCGTAGAAGTCGATGTCCACCTGCTTGGAGCCACGCGCACCGGGGTCGGTGACCGGGCCGATGATCGGCGGCAGCAGCTCGGTGAAGCCCCGGCCGCGCAGGAACTCGCGGGCGGCGGCGAGCAGCTGCTGCTGGATCCGCAGGGCGCTGCGGGTGGTCGGGGCGGTCAGGTGCCGGCCCGGATCGACCGGGGGCCGGGGCGTGGTGTCGGGCATGGTCGGGGTCCTGTTCTCTCGGGTGGTCCGTGGCCCGCCGTCGGAGGCGCGGGCGGTCGTCGGTGGTGGAGCGGCGGGCGGGCGGGGGTGCTTGAACGACGGGCGGGTCGGGGCCTCGCGGCCCGGCGGGCGGCTCAGCGCGCCACCGGCAGGCCCCGGGCGGCGGACGCCGCCACGGAGGCGGCCGCGTACTCGGCCCGGCCGTCGTAGCCGCGCCGGACGTGGGAGAGGGCGGCCAGCAGCCCGGCCGAGCCGAGGATCGGCGCCCGGCCGCGCTCGACGAGCCCCGCGATCGGCATCGAGCCGACGCCGGACCAGTGCAGCCGGCCGTCCGGGCCCAGCGAACTGCCGGTCCGCCCGGCATTGTCGGGGTGCAGGCAGTACGGCACGTCCAGGTAGCCGGCCGCGAACGCCCGCACCAGGGCCCGCCCGACGTCGGCGTCCAGGTCGAGCACCGCGCCGATCAGCGCCCTGGCCTCGGCCTCGATCCCGGTGTCCGGCGCGGCGACGGGTCGTGGCCGGCCCCGCTCCGCCGCGGCGGCCGCGGCCGCGGTCTCCAGCGCCCGGACGTTCTCGGCGACGGTGGGGATGCGGTGCGCCTCGGCCGTGGTCTTGACGATCAGCCGGGCCGCGCCGCCGCGCACCGCGAGCCGCGCCGCGTCCTCCAGCAGCAGCCGCGCGCCGCCGGGCGAGCGCGGGTACACGCCCATGTACGCGTACACCACGAGGTGCCGGTCGACGTCCGCGAGCAGCTCCCCCGCGATCCGGCCGAGCGCGGCCAGCGCCTCCTCGTCCTGGCGGGCGTTGGCCTGCTGGGCGTAGCTGAGCGAGATGCTGCGCAGCCCGTTCTGACGGAAGAACAGCGCCTCCAGCACACTGATGGCGATCAGCAGCGAGGGCGGGCAGAGCTGTCCCATCATGCAGCCGCCGAACGTCTCCAGGTGCGGCTCGGCGCCGAACTCCCGGACGGAGGCGAGGATTTCGCAGCTGCGCCGCCAGCGCGCCACCGCCTCGTGCAGCGGGGTGCGGCCGTACGGCAGGCAGTAGGAGACCGGTCCGCCCTCGGTGGCGTCCAGGCCGGCCGCCAGCAGCGCCTCGACGATCCGCTCCGGCGCGGCCGAGCCGTGCCGGACCTGCACCGGGAATCCCGCGTCCGCCACCCCGCGCAGCACCTCCCGGGTGACCTCGACCGGGTGGGTGACGATCGGGTAGCCGTTGAGGCCCGCCCCGGCGGCCAGGGCACGCCGCGCGGCGTCGAGGTCGCCGGTGCGGGTGTAGCTGTCCAGGGTGATGGTGCCGACGGTGACGGCGGCCGCTCCCCGGGTGGCGAGCAGGCCCTCCCGCATCACGGCCGCCCGCGCCATGCCCATCCGGGGCTGGACCACCAGGGCGCCGGCCTCGGCGGCCTGGGCCACGAACGCGCCGAAGCCCGCCCGGGCGGGACCCGTCACTGCGGGGCCCGTCACCACAGGATCCGTCACAGCAGGATCCGTCACAGCAGGACCCCGGAGCGCAGTCCGCCGACGAACTCGCGGAACCCGGCCACCGCGGCGCCCTCCTCGAAGACCGCGTCGAAGCCGGCCGCCAGCAGCGTCCGCTCGCGGTCGGGGTCGTCGGCCCCGGCGATGCCGAGCTTGCCGCCGATGACGGTCGGGGTGCGCCGCAGTTCCGGGCAGGCGCGGAGGGCCTCGATCACCCGCAGGCCCTCCTGGAAGCCGTGCCCGTTGACGCTGCTGATCACGATCAGGTCCGGTTCGATCCGGCGGCATTCGGAGATCAGCAGCGCGTCCGGGACGCATGCGCCCAGATTCGTCACCCGGTGGCCCGTCTCCTCCAGCAGGAACTGGAGGAAGACCAGGTTCCAGGTGTGCGAATCCGAGGCCGTCGTCGTCACGACGACGTCCAGACCGTTCTGTTCGGCGTTTCCGTGCTCCACGACTCAGCCCTCATCGGTAGAGATCCTCGATGGCGTTCCGGCGCGTTCCCGCGGCGGTCCGGCCCCACGGAGAACGCTAGGAACGATCGGGCCCGGCAAGCGGCAGCTCCTGCGGCATTAAGCGGCAGAATCGGCAGCCGTTCGACGCCTCACGGTCAGCCCGCGACGGCCAGCAGCGGGCCGTCCCCCGCCGGCCCCAGCCGGATCCCGGGCTCCTCCCGGACGAGGCGCCGGCACAGGTTGAGCACCGTGAAGCGCACGCCGTCCCGGGCGGGCACGCTGCGGATCAGCCCGCGCGACAGCAGTTCGTGCACCGTGGCCAGGCAGGCCTGAAGCGT
The DNA here is from genome assembly GCF_044757675.1 of Kitasatospora sp. NPDC091257. Taxonomy (NCBI): domain Bacteria; kingdom Bacillati; phylum Actinomycetota; class Actinomycetes; order Kitasatosporales; family Streptomycetaceae; genus Kitasatospora; species Kitasatospora sp. NPDC091257. The sequence goes on along the minus strand of NZ_JBIVVI010000231.1, from coordinate 3,520 downwards.
CCAGCCGCTGCGGACCACCGCGTCCTCCCCCGACCAGTCCCCCGGCTCGTCCACGAGCACCTCCAGCAGGGCGCGCTGGCGCTCCGTCAGGCGCCGGATCGCCGGCTCCACCTCGTCCCGCAGGTCACCGCGCGCACCGAACACCACGGGCGGCGCCGCCAGCGTGAACGGGACGACCGCCAGCCCGGCCACCAGCTGGGAGGTGGACTGCACCAGCGCCCACCCCGCCGCGCGCTCCAGCGCGCCCGGCAGGCCGTCCAGGCGGCGGCAGAGCTCCGCGACGGCGGGCGCCTCGGAGCGCTCCAGGGTGTAGCCGGGGCGCAGCCGGCACAGGTGCGAGAGCAGCAGCCGGACGGCCCCGACCTGCGCCAGCGCCTCCGGTTCGGCGTCGAGTTCGGGGGCCGGGACGGGCAGTGGCGCGAGCGGGATGACCTGTCCCCCGGGCAGCGGCCGGGCCTCCCGGGCGGTGATCAGCACCCGCAGCCCGGGGCAGCGGTGGAACAACCCGTCCAGCTGCCCGGCGTCCACCCCGCCGTCGGCGCCGTCCAGCACCAGCAGGGCGGGCCGCTCGCCGATGTCCCGGGCGAGGTCGTCCAGCGGCGCGCGCCAGAGGTGCGGGCCGCCGCCGCAGTCCACCCAGCGCACCGACCAGCGGACGGCCAGGTGCAGCCGGCGGGCCACCTCCAGGGCGAGCCGGGTCTTGCCGACCCCGCCCAGGCCCACCAGCGAGACCAGCCGGTCCCCGTGCACGGCGAAGGCGTCGGCCAGCACCTCGGCCTCCATGTCCCGGCCGACGATCGCCCCGCGGGCCACCGGCGGGGCGGCCGGCTCGGCCACCGGCTCGTCCGCGAGCGGGTGCCGGCGGGCGGTCTCCTCGAAGTCCGTCCGGCTGCGGCCCTCCAGCCGCAGCGCGTCCGCCAGCAGCCGGACGGTCTCGTTGCGGGGCCGGCGCACCCGGCCGCTCTCCATGTCCCGGATCGCCCGCACGCTCAGGGTCGCGTGATCGGCCAGGCACTGCTGGGTCAGCCCGACCCGCTCGCGCCGTAGCCGCAGCAGCTCGCCGAAGCCCGCCGCCGTTCTCACCGCTTGCACCGACTGCCCGCCGTCCATGCCTCGTCTGCCCTTCGTGGTCCGGACTCCTCCTGGCGTCGGGACCGGTGGCGGCCTCAGCTCCGGGCGCCCGCACGGCCCGTGGTCCGGCCGTACGGGACCCGGCGATCAGGCTGTGGCCTCCGACCGGCTCCCTCCGGTTCCCGATGCTCCTGGCTCGCCGTCTACGCCCGATCAACGGCCGATCACCGGCCCCACCCACGACCTTCACCCGGGCCTCACAGGCCGTCCCGCCGCCCGTCCGGGCCGGACGGGGACCCCTCCGCGGCGGGACGGCGCCGATGCTCCCGGTGGGCACGCAACGGCCCGGACCTCGGCGGATGCCGGGATCCGGGCCGGTCGAACGGTCAGGGACGGGCCTCCTCGGGGGTCATTCGGCCGCCTGCTTGAGGCCGCCGTGGCACAGCCCCCAGATGACGAGGGCGTCGATCGCGATCAGGACGATCGCCCACGCCGGGTAGTAGGGCAGCCACAGGAAGTTGGCGATCATTCCCAGCCCGGCGAGGGCGACACCGAAGATCCGGGCCCAGAGGGCGCCGCTGAAGACCGCCACGCCCGCCACGACGATCAGGACGCCGAGGATGAGGTGGATCCACCCCCAGCCGGCGCTGTTCAGCGAGTACGCGTAGTTGCGGGTGACGACGACCAGGTCGTCCTTGGCGATGGCGGAGATCCCCTCGAAGACCGCCATGAGACCGCCGGTGATCAGCATGACCCCCGCGAAGATGGTCCACCCGGACGCGTATGGGTGCCGCTGGGGCTGGGGGATCTGGCTGCTGCCGACTCCACTGACGCTGCTCGTCATGACGGTGACTCCTTCGATGGCAACCGCCTCGCGGACCGCGGTAGGCGGGAGGGTGGAACAGAAGTCCTACGTTCACGGTAGAACCGGATCCCCGTCCTGTCGTGGCGCGGACCGGCCGCGGCCGTGGCCCGGACGTCCCTGGTGGAGCCCCTTCAGCTCTCCTCCCGGGGGTTCTCGGCGCCGCCGCCTCCGGACGCCCCGCCGCCTCCGGGCGCGTCGGCCCCGCCGGGCGCACCGCCCCGTCCTGGGCCGGCGACCCGTCCGGAGGCGGCGAGCAGGGCCAGGACGGCGAGGACCACGAGGAGCACCAGGACGAGCAGCAGCACGGTCAGCACCGTCGGGTGGTTCCAGAGGGCGAACACCAGGGCCACGATCAGCAGCGCCGCGAGGGCGAGCCGGCGGCGGTGGGCGTCGGTCCAGGTTCCGGCTCGTCCGGTGTGCACGCCGTGCGCGCCGCTCCAGCCGGCGACCGAGTCGGCGGCGTGGTCGGCCCCGCCGCGCACGGCCCGCGGCAGCCGTCCCGCCCCGGAGAGGTAGGCGCCGAGCGCGACCACCACGCCCAGGACGACGAGGGTGCGCAGGCTGACCTTCAGGAACCTCAGCAGCGTGTCGAAGACCGCGGCCGCGGCATCCCGGGACTGCACGGCGGGCGGCAGGTGGTCGAGGTAGTAGTGCCGGGCGATCACCAGGGCGATCGCCACCACCAGGCCGGCCCCCGCCGCGCCGAGCGCCGTGGACACCAGGGCCCGGCGCCGGCGCCGGGCCAGCAGGACGCCGACCAGACCGATCACCACGGTGATCACCGGCAGCCAGTTGCCCATCACGTCCAGCGCGTGCGCGGCCCCGCGGACCTTGGCCAGCTTGTCGGACTGGAACAGCACCAGATGCTTGTTCACGTCCGGGATCTTCTCGGCCGGTGTCAGCCCCGCGGCCACCAGCTGGTCCTTCAGCTGGTCCACGGCCTTCCCGACGTCGAGGGTGACCGTGCCGTCGCTGACTCCGACCGCGCCGCGGCCGTGTCCGGTCAGGGCCTGGACCACGGCCGTGTGGGCGGCGCGGTTCGCCTGCGTCCAGACGGTGTCGAAGGCGTCGCTCCGCACGACCTTGGTCGCCGCCTTGGAGACCACCTGGTCCACCGCGTCGTCGATCTTGGGCCCCAGCGACTTGACGGCGGACGCGGCCCGGGGCGGCAGGCCCTGCGACTGGAGCCAGGCGGCCAGGTCGGAGGCGACCTCCGGACCGTCCACCTTCACGTCCACCGCCCGGGTGATCCGGTTGACCGCGGCGTCCTGGATCGCGGGGTTCGTGGCCAGCGGCGCGACCGTGCTGACGTACCGGTCGGTGTCCAGCGCGATGTCGTGCACCCAGACGGTGAGCAGCGAGACCGGCACCAGGATGCAGGTCAGCGTGATCAGCACGGCCGAGACGGTGCTCCTGACGATCCGGCCCGCCCGGGAGGGGTGCCGGGGCCCCGCGGTGGCGCCTCCGTTCACCGGCCCGCCCGTCGGGGGCTCGGACGGCTGGGGTTCACTCGGCCCGTTCAACGGCCCTCCCGGCATTCGCTGCGCGGCCACGGCGCCGCTGGCACCATTCACGCCGCAGGGG
>NZ_JBIVVI010000230.1:0-9189 GCF_044757675.1 Kitasatospora sp. NPDC091257 | reverse complement strand
GGTGGCGGGGACACCCCCGGCGTGTGGCTCGGGGCGCAGGCGGCCGAGCTCGGCATCGCCGGCCGGCGGGTCACCCAGGAGGCCGCCGACGCCCTGTTCAAGGACGCCCTGAGTCCGGTCGACGGGAGCCCGCTCGGCCGGCGCTGGAGCCGTTACCCGAGCGCCGAGGAGCTGTACGAGCGGTACGCCGCCGCCGAGCCGCGGGCCACCGAGGAGCGGCTGCTCCAGTTGCGGGCGAAGGCCGAGACGGAGGGCAACCGGACCGCCCGGTGCGGGTGGGAGATGGTGTTCTCCCCGGTGAAGAGCTTCAGCGTGCTGTGGGGGTGCGCCGACGACGAGGAGCGGGCCCGGCTGGAGGCCGTCGAGGAGCGCGCCTTCCGGCGGATCTTCGAACGTGTCGAGCGCGAGGCGTGCATCACCCGGACCGGCCCGACGCCCGCCTCCCAGGTGCAGGTCCGTGCCAAGGGTTTCATCGCCTGCGTGTTCGTCCACCGCAGCAGCCGGGCGGCCGATCCGGCGTATCACCGGCACCTGGCGATCAGCAGCAAGGTGCGGGTGGAGGACGGCCGCTGGCTGGCCCTGGACGCGCGCCATCTGCACCGGATCGCGGTCGCCCTCTCGGAGGCCTACACCGCGGAGCTGGAGCGCGAGATGCATGCCGAGTTCGGCGTCCGCGCCGGGGCGCGCCAGGACAGCATCCGGCCCGCGAAGCGACCGGTGCGCGAGTTCCTCGGGGTGTCCCTGGGCGCGGTGCGCGGGTTCTCCCAGCGCCGCGAGGCCACCGAGCGGGCCCTCACCGGGATGATCGCGGAGTTCACGGCCCGGGAGGGCCGTGCGCCCGAGCGCGCCGAGCAGTACAAGCTGGCCCAGGCCGCCACTCTCCGGTCCCGTCCGGCGAAGACCGCGACCACCGTCGACGGCGAGCGCCGGCAGTGGCGCCGCCGCGCCAAGGCGTACGGCATCAGGCGTCCCGACAAGCTGCTGCGGGCCGCCGCCCGTACCTGCGCCACCCACCCCGCCCCGGGCCCCGACCCGATGGTCGTTCCGAGGGCGATCGACGCGGTGCTCGCCGAGCTGGAGAGCCATCGCGCGACCTGGACGCGCGCCAACGTCGAGGCCGAGGCGTGCCGTCGGCTCACCGCGGTCGGCGCCCACCTGCGCGAGGACTACCACCGGGTCCTCGTCCGGGTCGTCGACGGCGTCCTCAGCCCCGTCCGGTGCGAGCTGCTGACCCCGCCCGACGCGGTCCCCCTGCCCGCCCGGTACGCCCGCTCCGACGACCGTCCGTCGCTGTTCGCCGAGATCGGATCCCGGGTGTGGACCTCCCACGGCATCCGGGCCGCCGAGCGGGGCCTTGCCGAGGCGTCCACGACCCCCGTGCCGGTGCACCGCCTGACGGCCGAGCAGGTCGACCGGGTGCTCGCGGCCGGCGAGAGCGGGCGTGGCTTCGCTCCCTCCGACGAGCAGCGCGAGGCGGTCCGCCGGATCTTCGGAGCGGACACCCGGGCCACGTGGGTGGTCGGCCCCGCCGGCACCGGCAAGACCACGATCATGCGTCTGGTGCGGGAGGTCGCGGATGCCCATCGGATCCCCGTCATCGGGCTGGCCGGCGGCCAGGTCCAGGCCGACCTGCTCGCCGCCGAGGCGGGCATCCGGGCGGAGAACATCGCCAGGTGGCGGACCATGTCCGAGCGGTACGGGCGGGGCCTGCGCCACTGGACGCTCCAGAGCGGCACGATCGTCATCGTCGACGAGTCCGGCCAGGCCTCCACCCCCGATCTCGCCGCGCTGCTCGGCCAGGTCCGGCAGGCCGGCGGGCGGCTGCTGCCGATCGGCGACCCGCGCCAGCTCGGCTCGCCCGGAGCGGGCGGCGCGCTCGCCGACATCGAGGAGAGCGTCCCCGACGCCGTCGTCCGCCTCACCGAGGTCCGCCGTTTCCGCGACCCGGGCGGCACGGTCCGCCAGTGGGAGGTCGACGCGGCCCGCCGGCTGTCCGTCGGCGATGCCGGCGCCGCCTTCGACGCGTACGACCTGCGCGGGCGCATCCACTGCGGCCCGGCCGCCCCGGTCATGCGCCGGCTCTTCGAGGACTGGCGGCGGGACGTCGAGGACGGCCTGACCTCCGTCATGATCGCCGCCACCGGCGCTGCCGTCGCCGAGCTGTCCCGCCTCGCCCGTGAGGACCGCATCGCCCGCGGCCTGGTGGACGACCGGCGCACGGCCGACCTCGGCGCCCGCGGGCGCGCCGGCGCCGGCGACATCGTGGTCACCCGGGTGAACGACCGCCGCCTCGCCACCGTCGACCGGCGCCAGTGGGTGCGCAACGGCGACACCTGGACCGTCGAGGCCGTCGGCGCCGACGGCTCCCTGACCGTGCGCCACCAGCGGACCCGCCGCACCGTCACCCTGCCCCCGGCCTACGTCGCCGACGCCGTCGACCTCGGCTACGCGATCACCTCCGCGCGCTGCCAGGGCGTCACCGTCGACGTCGGCCGCGCCCTGCTCGACACCGGCTGGAACCGCAACGGCGTCTACCCGGCCCTCACCCGCGGCCGCTACGGCAACCACGCCTACCTGATCACCCAGGAGCCCCCCGACGGGGACAGCGGCGAACCCGGCCACCCGCGCACCGCCCGCGAGATCTGGCACGCCGTCGTCGAACGGGACGGCACCCGGCTCTCCGCGAGCGCCACCGCCCGCCGCCAGGAGGAGCAGGCCCAGTCCCTCGCGACCTCCACCAGCAGACTCGTCCACGTCCTCGACGAACTCAACGCCGAAGCCGCGCAGCAGGCGATCGCCGCACTGCTCGGCGGCCGCGCCGCCTCCCGCCTGGCCGCCGCCGAGGCCTGGCCCGCCCTGCGCGCCCGCTGCGCGCGCCTGGCCGACGACGGCCACGACACCGACCGGCTCCTGCGCGCCGCCTGGGCGGACGATCGGGGCAACGAGACCGACCACGGCACCGGCCGGCCGCTGCGTGACCTGGCCGCCATCGTGGTCGCCCGCCTCGACGCCCTGGTCGAACACCGCGGTGAGCGCTTCCGCCTGCCCGAGGGCGCGCCCCGCCCCGCGACCGCCCCGACCTACTGGGACCCGCCCTGCGCCCGGCCCGGCGCCACGCTGTTGGAGGCGATGGGCCTGGTGCTGCCCGACGCCGACCCCGGCGACCGGCGCGTCACCCTCGCCCACGACCTCGCCGCCCACGCCACCGTCCGGGCGGAACGCCTCGCCGCCCGCGCCCGCGCGAACGCCCACACCGGCACCGGCTGGGCGGCCGCCTACGGGCCCGAACCCGCCGATGCCGACCGGGCCCGCCCATGGGCCGACCGGATCGCGGCCGCCGCTGCCTGGCGCGACCTGGCCGGCTTCCGCGCCACCCGGGCCACCGGTGACGCCCCCGCCGCCGCGCGTACCGAGCAGCGCGGCCTGTGGCGTGCCGCCCAGCTCCTGCCCGACGAGCAGCAGCACGCCGCCGAACTCGCCGCCACCGGCCCCACCTGGCTCGACGTGCTCGGCCCCGCACCCGCCCCGGCCCACCCCCACCGCGCGCTCTGGGACAGGGCGGCGGCGCTCGTCGCCGCCTACCGCGACCTGTGGGACCACGGACACGAGAAGCAGGCGCTCGGGGACCGTCCCGAGGAGCCGATCCAGGCCGCGGACCACGACCTCGCCCAGCAGGCGATCACCGCCTGGCGCAACCGTCCGGCCCCGACCGTCGTCGACGAGGAGCAACGACGGCGGGCCACCGCACGCGGACGGGCCGCCCGCGTCGAAGCGGCCGAGGCCGCCGACGCGCTGGCCGCCGTCCACGCGGTCCGGCGCCTGGCCGCCCGCGCCCGGCAACTGGCCGACGACGACCAGGTCCGCGCCGAGGCCGCCCGCCGGACGGCCGCCACCGACGACCAGCGCGCCCGCGCGGCCGCCCTGCAGACCCGGGCGCACGCGCACACCGTCCTGGCCGGCCGGGCCGCCGACGCGCTCGCCGCCGCCGAACGGCGACTGGCCCGCACCGCCCCCAACGGTCTGCGGGCCAGGGCCGACGCCGACCGCGGCCGGGCCGCCGAACGGCTTCGCGCGCGGCCGCCCGCCGTGCGTCCCGCCGTGCGTCCCGACGGGCGGCGCCCTGTCCAGGCCGGCGTTCCGGCCTGGCGGGAACGCCCGTTCGGCGGTTGGTCGGACGCCGAACTCGACGCGGCCCTGCGGACGGTCCTCGACCGCGCCGCGCGCCTGGACCGGGCCGTGGCCGACGCCGAGGACCGTGCCGCCCGCGCCGAGGCCCGGATGCTCGCCGGCGGCCGCATCGACCAGCAGGTCCGGGCGCTCGTCGACCGTGTCACCGGCCACGGCCGACTGCGCGCGGCCGACGCCGCACTCGCCGACCTGACCCGGCGCCGGGCCCGCCTGGCCGCCGAACTCGCCGCCGCCGACCCGTCCGGCCGTCCCGCGCTCCGGGATGGGGAGCGCGAAGACCTCGTCGAGCTGCAGCGCACCCGGCAGGCGGAGTTCGAGGCCCTGCTCCAGGCCGAGCACCACCACCGGATCGTCCGCGCCCAGGCGCTCGCCGACATCGGCGACCTCGCCGGCGTCGACGCCGCACTGGACCTGTGGGCACGGATCGGCGGCCGCGCCGAGGCCTACCGCGACCACCTGCGCCGAATCGCGGACCAGGACGCCCGGCACCACCACCGCACCGCCCGCGAGTACCGCGACCGGGCCGGCCGCCTTCGCCTGCGGGTCGACGCCCTGCGCGACGAACAGCGGGCGCGTACGGCGATGCCGGTCGACGAGCGCGGACGCGAGGCGGCCGAACGCCTGCCCGCCGTCCAGCGGCGCCGGGCCGAGAAGCGGGAGACCGTCGTGCGCCGGCAGGCCGGGCTGGGTGGTCCGCAGACGGTGCACCGATGCCGCGAACGCCTGCCGCACGACGGTGTCCCGTCCTTGTACCGGCCGTAGTGGCTTTGTCCACGAGAAGCGGTTCCGGCTCGTTCCGGAGGTGAGCCAGAACCACTTCATGTGACCGCAGCCACGGTCAGGAGCGCGTAGGAGCGACCACCCCACGTACGAGGTCTCATCGGCCCCGACAGCACCCTGGACGCGACGGCCCAGCTGATCCTCACCGCCGCCGCCCTGACACGGCGCCGCCCGGGGTGACGCCGCACGTCAGCGGGGCCACGACCTGGCGGGACCGACCGCTCGCGGCCGCCCGGGCGTGAGCGGTCCCGCAGCCCTGGCGTCAACGGCCGGACCGGAAGACCGGAATCACCGACGGATCCGGGGCTGGGACACGAGCGAGCCGGGGGTCACAGGACCGGGGGACGCCCCGCCCGGGTCAGGCGCCACACCGTGGCCCACGAGATTGGCCGGCGCTCGCCGTGCCCGCCGCGCAGCCCCTCCCGCAGCCCGGCGAACCAGGTGCGCAACGCGGTGCGGTCGCGCCGCATGCGGATCGCCGTGATGACGATCCAGGACGTGATGTAGATCGGGACGAGCGTTACGGGCAGGCGACGGTAGGCGACCCAGACCCGGTTGCGGGCGACCAGGCGCTGGTAGAGGGCGTGGCGGGGGGGGTCGCTGGCGGGGTGGTGGACGATGATCTCCGGGGCGTAGAAGCCGGTGCGGCCCTGGTCCCAGATCCTCATCGCGAGGTCGAAGCCCTCGTGGTACAGGAAGAAACGGCCCGGCCAGTGCCCGGCACGCTCGAAGTCCGCCCGGCGGATCAGCACGACGCCCTCGGCCATCGCGGTGACGGTGCCGGGCCGGCTCGGATCGCCGGCCCGCAGCCGGGGCACCCAGCGGCGCACGGTGACGCCGGTGTCGGGGTCGGCGATGCGCGGCTGGATATAGGCGGCCTCGGGGTGGTGGCGGGCCTGCTCGACGAGCCGGGCCAGGACATCGCGCTCGGGCAGGATGGCGTCGTTGTCGAAGAAGAAGAGGAACTCCGCCTCGTCGGGCCCGGCGAGGCGGTCGGCTCCGACGTTGCGGCCCTCGGGGATCCCGAGGTTCTCCGGCACGGTGACGACGGTGACGCCGTCGGGCACGTAGTCCGGTTCGCAGCCGTTGCCGACGATGACCACGCGCAGGTCGACCCCCTCCTGGGCGAGGAGCGAGGCCATCGCCCTCGGGAACTCCTCGGGGCGATCGTTCATGGTGAGGACCACCGCGTCGACGGTGGGCTTCGGGCTGCTGGTCATGCGGCTCCGGGGCATGGACGGCGGATCGGATGCGATGCTCGATCAGATCGCACGGGTCGGTGGCCTCCTGCGCGGCGGTCCGGTGGGTGCCGTTGGGAACGACGGGCCGGCCGTGCCAGGGGGCGAGGTGGCACAGGCGGGTGGCGATGTGCTCGGTGAACTCGCCGTACTCCTGCGCGTCCCGGGCCAGGACCCCCGCGCGGCGGAGCACCGCGTCCGGGCAGCCCGCGGCCAGGTACCAGGCGATCAGGTCCGGCCTCGGGGCGTCGATCAGGACGGTCAGGCCCTGGCGGTGCACCGGGGCGGCGTGCGCCCGGTCTCCGGTCGGCCGGGCGCGATCGGGGCGGCGAGCTGCCGCCTTGATGTCGGCGGCCAGCAGGCCGTGGCGGGCGTACAGGCGCGCCTTGGCCGCGCTCTCGCGGTGGAGCGCGTCGTGGTCCAGGCCGGAAAGGGACAAGCTCACGAGAAGGACAGCGACAGAAGGACGACTCAGGAGGCGGACGGGTCGATCTCCCCCGCAAAGACGATGACCTGGTCGATGAGGCTCCGCCGCAGATGGACGACGTCCGTTCCCGCCAGGCGGGGGCCTCCATCCGGCATGGTGAAGACCCACTGGTACCGGGCCCACTCGTCGGGCATGTCCACCGCTGAGCAGCGCGCCATCGTGCCGGTCCCCGCCGGGTGGCGCCGGATGTCCAGCACGAACTGCTCGACCGCCGCGATTCCTTCGCTGCGGCCCAACGGCCCCCAGAAGACCACGTCCGAGGTCAGGGCCTGGGAGAGCAGGGCAGTCACATAGCTGTCGTCCGAGGCGTTGAACGCGGAGATGAACGTGTCGATCGCGGAGCGTGCCGTCTCTTCCTGCATGCCCCAGTAATACCAGCCGTTGCGCGTGCGCTCGTCCCGTTCGCCGCCTTCCGATCACGGTGGACCGCCCCGGTCACAGCACTTGGAGGACATCTCATTTGGGGCCTAAATCGAGTGCGAGAGTTCCGGTCCGGGTGATACAAGGTCTGCGTGACTGAGCATCTCTACTTTCCCGTCCTGCTGCGGATGATTGACGAGCGGTCCGCCGCGTTCCGCGCCGCCGTCGCCGCGGCCCCCAGCCTCGACGCCGACGTCCCGTCCTGCCCGGGCTGGACGCTGTACGACCTGGCGAACCACCTCAGTGAGGGGGACCGCTTCTGGGCCTACATCGTGCGGAACACCGCGCCGGGCGACGAGCGGCCGAGCAAGGACGGGCTGGCGGCGCCCAGGGAGCGCGAGGCCCTCATAGCCTGGCTGGCCGACTCGACGGAGCAGCTGCTCACTGCTCTGCGCGAGGCCGGCCCGGACCGGGGCTGCTGGGCCTGGTGGGAGCCGCTGGCCTCGCCGCACACGGTGGCCGCCGTGGCCCGCCGCCGCGTCCCGGAGTCGCTGATCCACACCTACGACGCCCAGCTGGCCTCCGGTACCCCGCAGGAGCTGCCGACGACCGAGGCGGTCGACGCCATCGAGGAGTTCCTCGCCACCGTCTGCACCGTCACGGTCCCGTGGCCGGGCGAGCCCGCCACCATGGACTACCACGCGGCCGAGGCTGGCTCCTGGCGCCAGACGGTGGACGCCGCCGGTTCCCGCTTCACCCGGCTCACTGCGGCGGAGGCCGCCGAGAGCAAGCCCACCGCCGCCATCTACGGCACGGCGAGTGAGATGGCCCTGCTCATGTACATGCGCATCCCAGCCGGCTCGCTGCGGATGGAGGGCGACGCCGACCTGCTCCAGCAGCTGCAGAACTGGGGCTGAGAGGACATCTCATTCAGAGAATCTGCGGGTGCAGATGATGGCTGCTGCGATGCTGGCGAAGGCGGCGAAGTGGTCGGCCTTGCGTTCGTAGCGGCGGTGGAGCCGGCGGAAGCCGCCGAGCCAGGCGACGGTGCGCTCGATCACCCGGCGGTGCCGGCCGAGGCGGTTGGAGGTCTCGATCCCGCGGCGGGCGATGCGGGCTGGTATCCGCCGACGGCGCAGGAAGGCGCGGAGGAAGCGGTGGTCATAGGCTTTGTCGCCGTGCAGCTTGCCGTGTCTGCGCCGTCTCGGGCCGCGTCGCGAGCGAATTGGCGGGATCGCGTCGACGAGCGGGATCAGGGCCTGGCTGTCGTGGACATTCGCCCCGGAGATCGCGAGCGACAGGGGTGAACCGGTGCGTTCGGTGAGCAGGTGGATCTTCGACCCGTACTTGCCCCGATCCACAGGATTCGGACCCGTCAGTTCCCTCTTTTCAGGGCCCGCATGTTCACCGAATCGACCGCGCACCTCGACCAGTCCAGCTCGCCGTGCGCGCCGAGTTCGTCCAGGACGACCCGGTGGAGCTTGGCCCACACCCGGGCCCTGCTCCATTCGGTGAAGCGCCGATGGGCGGTCGGCCCGGACGGGCCGAAACAGGGCGGCAGCTGGGCCCACGTGCACCCGGACGTCGCCACGAACACGATCGCCGCCAACACCTCCCGGTCGCCGTAGCGGCGCCGACCACCGCCCTGGGGGCGGGTCGGCGCCGCCGGCACCACCGACTGGAACAACTCCCACAACTCGTCCGGGACGAGACGCTCCATGATCGTCACACGTGCAGCCTTCGTAGGCCCCAAATGAGATGTCCTCCCAGGGACGTACAGGCCCGGGATGCGGGCAGCCTGCTCCAGCAGGGCGGTGCGCTCCAGGCCGCGGTGCTGGTGGACAAGCCGGATCAGCTCCAGGAAGGAGCGCTCGGCCTCGCCGAGGGCGACGTGCCCTGCTGCAAGGGTTCGGCGAGCCGCAGCGCCGCCGCCCGGTGCGCCGGCGTGCCGGCCCCGGAGGGCAGCGAAGTGCCGGCGGTGGCGGCCAGTCGGCCCGCGTGGACGGCGGCGGCCAGGGCGAGGGCGTCCAGGGCGGCGAGGTCGCCGGGCCGGAAGCGGCCGCCGGCGCGAGCGGCTTCGGTGAGGGCCCTCGCCCTCTCCGCGACCTGGTGGAAGGCCCGGGCTCCCACGGCGGG
>NZ_JBIVVI010000229.1:0-9219 GCF_044757675.1 Kitasatospora sp. NPDC091257 | reverse complement strand
GGGTGCCCGAGGCGGTGGGGGCAGCCGTCGGGCTGGGCTCGCCGGTCGGCTCGGGCGTCGGGCTCGGCGCGGCGGTCAGGGTGGCGGCCGGGGGCGGGACCTGGTCCTGGGCGACCGGCTCGCCGTGGAAGGTGAGCACGCCGAGCGCCATGGCGGCGGCCAGGCCGAGCGGCACGGTGACGGCGTACACCGGACGCAGCCGGCGGATCCGGTTCTTCGGGGGAGCGGCCGGTCGCAGGCCGGCCGCCGTGACCATGGAGGCCCGGGCCGTCATCGCCTCGCGGAGCAGCCGTTCCGTCGGTGTCTCGGCCGGCCCGTCGCCGTCGCCGCCGATGCGGCGGGGGAGCTTGTCGGTCATCGAACCTTCTCCAGGTGCTTTTCCAAGGCGTCCAGAGCGCGGCTGGCAGTGGACTTCACGGCGCCCCGGGACAGTCCCAGGGTCTCGGCAATCTGCGCCTCCGACATGTCGGACCAGTAGCGCAGCACCAGCACCTCACGCTGGCGGGGAGTCAACTCCTGCAGGGCGACCAGCACCCGGCGGTGCTCGTCGTTGAGCACCGCGTGGTCCTCGGCGGACGGGGCGTCGGCCACGTGCGGCGGCACGTACTCGCGGGCGGTCTTGCGGCGGCGCAGCATCGAGCGGGCCCCGTTGACCACCGAGGTGCGCAGGTAGCCGAGGGCGTTGTCGAGGTCGTCCAGCTCCTCGCCGTAGCGCTGGTAGAGCTGGGTGAAGGCGTCCTGCACGACGTCCTCGGCCAGGTCCTGGTGGTCGACCAGCAGGACCGCCATCCGGACCAGACCGAGCCGGTGGGCGTGGTAGAGGTCGGTCAGGGTGGGCCGGTCCTCGGCGGGCTTCCGGCCGCCGCGCAGCAGCCGGAACCCGGAGCGGCGCTGCTTCGCCTCCTGCTCGGTGGCGACGGCGGCGAGCGGCTCGCCGACCTCCTGCGCGCCGAACAGTGCGGCGACCACTCCGCGGACGGAGAAGCCGCGCCCCCCTGCCTGCACGGCGGTCGGCCCGATGGCCATGGACATTCGCGATTCCGCTTTCCCCCGGGACGGTGACGGCGGCCGCCGTTCCGTCAGGTCCACCTGATCAAGATCGTGATCGGGGGGATCATCCCAGCCGCCCTCCGCCGGGTTCCCTCCGCCCCCGTACCAAAGGACGTGTGACGGAGGTGAAGGTTGCAGTCGGGTTCGAAGAAAATTCCGAAGGGGCCGGGACGGCTACACTCACCGGCATTCCGCCACCCGTGAGCAGGGGGTTCGCATGGCCGAGCAGAACGTCGACGGCCCGGCCGGCGCCCCGGCCGCCGAAGCCGCCGTCGGGCCACGGCCGGTGGCCGTCACCATCGGTCGGCGCCCGGAGCCCGTGCACGACGTCGCCGTGTACGCCTTCCCGGGCATGGCGCCGTTCGAACTCGGCGTGGTGGTCGAGGTGTTCGGGCTTGCGCGACCCGAGCTGACCGGCCTGCTGGCGGCGCCCTGGTACGGGCTGAAGGTGTGCGCGGACCGGCCCGGTACGGCGCTGGAGGCGGTGGGCGGCTTCACGCTGACCGCCCGGCACGGGCTGGACGAGCTGGCCGCGGCCGACACCGTGGTGGTCCCCGGGGTGCCGAACGCGTTCGGCGGCGTGGGGGCATCTCCCGGTCGCCGGGCCGGGGACGTCTCCCCCGCGCTGGTCGAGGCGCTGCGCACCGCGCACGCGCGCGGCGCCCGGATCGTGTCGATCTGCTCGGGCGCCTTCGCCCTGGCCGCCGCCGGGCTGCTGGACGGCCGGAGGGCGACCACCCACTGGCGGTACGCCGAGCTGCTCCAGCAGCGCTACCCCGCGGTGCGGGTCGATCCGGACGTGCTCTACGTGGACAACGGCGACGTGCTGACCAGCGCGGGCAGCGCGGCCGGCATCGACCTCTGCCTGCACCTGGTCCGCCGGGACCACGGCGCCAAAGTGGCCAACACGGTGGCCCGGCGCTTCGTGGTGGCACCGCACCGGGACGGCGGGCAGTCCCAGTTCATCGAGGCGGCGGTCCGCCCGGTCGAGGAGGAGGACGACGGGATCGCCCGCAGCATGCAGTGGGCGCTGGACCACCTGGCCTCCCCGCTGACCATCTCGCAACTGGCCGGCGCCGCCCGGATGTCGGACCGCTCGTACCTGCGGCACTTCACCGCCCGCAACGGGACCAGCCCGATGCGCTGGGTCGTCACCCAGCGCATCGCGGCCAGTCTGGCGCTGCTGGAGTCGCCGGAGGGGTCGGTGGAGGAGATCGCCGCGGCGGTCGGCTTCGAGAGCGCCGCGACCTTCCGCCACCACTTCGGCCGGGTGATGCGCACCTCCCCGACCGCCTACCGGCGCTCCTTCGGGCGCGGGGTGGCCTGACCCCTGCGCTTCTTCGGGCGCGGGATGGCCCGGGCCCGGCGCTTCTTCGGGCGCGGGGTGGCGTGGGCGCGGGGTGGGCGCGGGGTGGCCCGGGCGCGCGGCCTACTGCCCCGCGCGCTTCTCCTCGCGCCGGTCGGCGTTGGCGAGGATGGCGTCGTGCAGCCACTGGGCCAGGCCCGGCGCGATCTTCTCGTAGGTGTCGGTCCAGCGCGGGTCGGAGACGTACAGCCCGGCCAGGCCGCGGTGGATGGTGTACGTGCAGTCGTAGAAGCTCCGGCAGATGTGCTGCCGGTGCTCCTCGGCGAGGTCCGTGGCCACCGGGCCGTCGGCGGGCTCGCCGGCGGTGAGCGCCTCGGCCAGGCGGTCGTTGAGCCCGGTCATCTCGGCCTGGATCCGCTGCCAGTCGGCCTTGGAGTAGCCGCCGGTGCGGCGCTGCGACTCGGCCCAGGCCGTGGTGTCGCCCCAGCGCTGCTCGGCCTCCTGCTCCCAGTCCTCCTGGTAGTCCTCGCCGAAGATCTCGAACTTCTCCTCCGGGGTCAGCTGAATGCCCATTCTCCGTGCCTCCATGGCGTGTTCGACGGCTGAGGCGAGTTCCTGGAGGTGACTGATCCGGTCGGTGAGCAGCCGGTGCTGCCGCCGGAGGTGTTCGGTCGGGCTGACCGAGTCGTCGTCCAGGATCGCCGCGATCTCCTCCAGGGGGAACCCGAGTTCTCGGTAGAAGAGGATCTGCTGCAGCCGGTCGAGGTCGGCGTCCGTGTACCGGCGGTAGCCGGACCGGGTACGGCCGGCCGGGGACAGCAGACCGATCCCGTCGTAGTGGTGCAGGGTGCGGACGGTCACCTTGGCGATCTTCGCCACGGCGCCGACCGAGTAGCCCTCACTGGTCATCGGAGTTCCTCCCTGGTGCTGACCACCACCCTCGGCTCTCACGTCGCGTGAGGGTCAAGCGGTGAACGGGGGCGGGCCCTCCCGCATCAGACCCCGGCGCCGGCCGGCGCCCGCACGCGCCGTCGCCCGCCCCGGTGGCCGACGGCACCGCCCTCGCCGTCGCCGTCGCCCGGCCCACCGGACCGCGGCCGACGGGACCGCTGCGCGGGCCAGAACAGCACGTACGCGGCGGAGACCACCACGAAGGCGAGCCGGACGAAGCCGCGGGCCGCGTCCGACGGGAGGAACAGCGTGCCGCCGTACAGCGCGACCAGCGCGATCCAGCTCCACCACGGGACGAGCCGCTTCTGCCCCACCGCGTCCCAGAGCAGGGTGCCGAGCAGGATCGAGGCCGTGTAGTAGGTGTAGACGCTCGGGTCGAGCAGGACGCGGGCGTCCGCGCCCAGCAGCACCACGGCCGGCCAGCGGCCGCGCCAAACGGCGACGCAGCCGAGCCCGATGCCGAGCGCGAACTGGGTGGGCCGGTCCCACCAGGGGGTGGACGGGTCGGTGACCCCGAACCAGCGCAGCGCGGAGGCGGGCTGGTTCGGGATGGTGAACTTGGCGGCCGCCATGGTGTCCAGGTTGCCCAGGTAGAACGGCAGCCAGGCGATCGCCACCAGGGCGCAGAACCAGAGCGCGGTGCGCAGCCAGGCGGGCCGGGGCAGCGCCAGGATCAGCGGGGCGAAGGCGATCGCCCAGGGCTTGGAGTCCACCGCCAGCGCCAGGAGCACCGCGACCTGGACGGGCTTGCCGCGGGCCAGGGCGTGGGCGGCGAGGGTGGTGAAGAACAGCGCGAGGACGTCGTCCAGGTGCGCGAAGCGGACCGAGACCTCGACCCACATCGGGATGAACGCCAGCCCGGCGATCAGCAGCCGTTGCTGGAGCCGCCGGTGGTTGATCCCGGTGCCGAGGTAGTACAGGGCGGCGGTGCGGCCGACCACGACCAGCATCACCAGGCCCAGCCCGGCGCTCACCGCCTCGGCGATCAGCTCGCCGGTGTGCGGTGCGAACGGGGCGGTGAGCCTTGCCGCGGCCAGGCTGACCGGGCCGATCTGGAGCTCCGGGTGGCGGGCGTAGAGCGACAGGCCGCCGTCGGGCTGATCGCTGAAGAGCAGTTGCTCGCCCTGGCGCAGGTAGTGCCAGGAGAAGCCGCCGCTGGGCTCCACCAGGAGGAACCAGAGCACCGTCCAGGCGGCCAGCAGGACGTGGTGCCTGCGCAGCGGCAACCCGGCGATCCGCCCGGTCGCCGCCTCGTAGTCGGTGGTGGCCCGTGCCGTGCGTGCTGTCCGCACCTGTCCTCTCCCCGCCGTTCCGCCCCCCTCCGGCCGGACATCCTATGTGACGGAGGAGAACCGTCCGCGCCGCCCGCGGATCCGTCCGACGGGACGGATCCGCGGGCGGCGCGGGGGCTGCGGGGACGCGCCCGGACCTGCGGGAGTGAGCGTGCCCGGGAACGCCGGGAGGGCCGGGCCGGCATCAGCCGCGGCCCGGCCCTCCCGGGCGTCGGTGCGTTGCGGGTCAGCCCTGCTGGGCGGACTTGCGGCGGCGCAGCACCACGAGGGTGCCGACACCGGCCGCCAGGACGGCGCCGCCGGCGGCCGCGATGGCGGTGGTGTTGTCACCGCCACCGGTCTGGGCCAGGGCCTTGTCGCTGCCGTCCGCGGCGGCCTTGGCCTTGTCGACGGCGGCCGGGGTCAGCGGCGGCGGGGTGATGACCGGGGGCACGACCGGGAAGTCGATCGGGCCCGCGGCGTCGCCGCTGCTCTCGGCCGGGGCCGGGGCGGTGGCCGAGCCGGAGGGCTCGCCGGTGGCCGGGGTGGTCGGCTTCTCGGTGGGCTTCTCGGTGGGCTTCTCGGTCGGCTTGCCGGTGGGCGTCTCGGTCGGCTTCTCCGTCGGCGTGGCGGTCGCGGTGGCCGACGAGGAGCTGCTCGCGGTCGGGCTGGGCTTGCCCGTCTGGGTCGGGGTCGGGCTGGGCTTGCCGGTCTGCGACGCGGTGGGCGTCGGGGACGGCTTGCCGCCGCCGTGCGCCTTGATGACGAAGCCCACGCCGCCTTCGCAGCTGAGGTGGCCGTTGTCGACCGGCTGGTGGCTGGAGTCGTCGAGCTCGGCGGCGAAGACGACCGGGACGACGCCGGCCCGGCCGAGCGGGGCACCGTCGGTGAAGGACGCCCGGACCTTGATCGGGACGTTCTTGCCGCGGTTCACCCCGAGCAGGTCGTCGGCGACCGGGTTGCCGGCCCCGTCGAGGGTGCCGAGCATCATCAGGACGGAGTCGTTCTTCTCCCCGCTCTGGTCGGGGGCGACCACGGCGGTCTGCCACTCGCCCCCGGGGAGCCGGTACTGGACCTTGAGGTCCTTCGCCTGGAGCGAGCCCGCCTTGTTCTTGAACTTGAGCAGCGGGATGAAGACGAAGTCGTGCTTCGTCTTGTTGTCGACCTTGAAGGTGAACTCGCGGGCGTCACCGCCGGCGATGAAGGTGCCGGGCACGCCGTTCAGCGAGAGGTCGAGGCTCGCGTGCGACGCCTTGTCGGCCTGCTGCGCGGCGGCGGACGGGGTGCCGGTGGCACCGACGGCCATGGCGCCCTGGGCGCCGGCCAGGACGAGCGAGGACGCGAGCGCGACGGCTCCGGCAAGGGCAAGACTGCGACGTATGGACAAGGAGACCTCACGGAAGTGTCCGGGCGAGGCCCGGGGCGCGAGGGGGCGGCCGCAGACGCCACGTACCCCCCGCGAAGCTGAAAGTCCGACGGAGAGTACCGAACGACCCGACCGGTCCGGAAGGCGGGTGGCACGCTACGAATCGAACCGGGGGGCGAAGTGCCCGAATCATCCAACTCTGGCCACTGGTAAGGCTTTTGCACCTTGCCCCGAGTCGACCGCCGGGGTGCCGCGTGACGGGTACACGTCCGAAGGACGGTAGCGCACGGCCCCCGGTGGCGGGGGCGGACGCGCGCGCGACGCCCGGTCGGCCGGGGCCGCCGTAGCCGTCGGTGCCGCGCTGCGCGGGCGGACCCGGCCCGGGGTTCAGTCCGCGAAGAACGACTTGGCCGCGATCACCGCCCGCTCGTCGTCCAGCACCTCGCCCGGGCGGCTGCCGTTGCCGAGCAGCACCCCGCCCCAGCGCATCCCCATGTACCCGGCGGTCAGCCGGAGGGTGCCGATCAGCGGCTCGGCCTTGTCGTCCTCGGTGGCGAGCGCCGTGACGCCCCAGAGCGTGCCGCCGCCCAGCCGGGCCTTGAGGTTCACCCCGGGCACCCGCATCCAGGCCGACCATTGGTCGAGGTAGAGCTTGGCGCTGGTCGGCAGCGAGTACCAGTACAGCGGCGCGACGAAGACCAGGTCGGTGGCCGCCAGGGTGGCGTCCAGCAGCGTCCGCTCGTGGCCGGCCGGCTCGGGGTAGCTGCCGTCGCCGGTGTGCCGCAGGTCCCGGAAGGGCGGCAGCGGGTGCTCGTCGAGGCGCAGCCAACGCTGCTCGGCACCGGCCGGCAGGCTCGACCCTGCGGCCAGCCGGGCGAGCCGGGCCGAGTTGCCGTCGGCGCGGGCGCTGGCGTCGAGGAACAGGAAACGGCGCGGTGCCTCGGCGCCGGACGGCTGATCGGCCATCAGGACTCCTCCGTCGTGCATACGGTGCGGACCCAGGAGTGAGCAGCCCCCGAACGCCGGTTTATTCCGCGCCCATGCCAAAGCGCGGGCGCGGAGCACCGGGCGCGGACCGGGGGGCGGCCCGGCCGACGGTCAGTCGGGCAGTCCGGCCCGGCGGCGGGCGACGGCCGCGACGGCCGCCCAGTCCTTGTCCCCGTCGCCGTGGGCCAGCGCGTCCAGGAAGGCGTCCCGCAGGATGCTGCCGAACGGCAGCGGAACGTTGCGCGCGGCCCCCGCTTCCAGCGCGAGGCCGACGTCCTTGAGTCCGAGCGGCAGCCGGAACCCCGCCGGCTCGTAGCGGCGCTCGGCCACCATCGAGCCGTAGCCGCTGTGGATCGGCCCGGGGAAGAGCGTCCCGCTGAGCATCTCCACCAGGTCGGTCGGCCGGACGCCGTGCGCCTCGGCCAGACTGCACGCCTCGGCCATCGACTCGATCGCGCAGGCGATCAGGAAGTTGGCACTGATCTTGGCCGTGTTGGCCTGCCGGGGGCTCTCACCGAAGTGCCAGGTGCGCTCGCCCATCGCGGCGAACAGCGGCTCGGCCCGTTCCAGCAGTTCGGGCGCGCCCGCGACCAGGATGTTCAGCCGTCCCTCCGCCGCGACCGGCGGACGGCCGAGGACGGGCGCGGCGACGTAGCCGATGCCGTGCTCGGCGTACCGCTCCTCGGCCCGCTCGGCGAGCGCGAGCGAGACGGTGGCCATGTTGACGTGCAGGGTCGCCGCGGCGCCGGCCAGCAGCGCGGGGTCGAGCAGCCGCTCGACCGCCGTGTCGTTGGCGAGCATGGAGACCACCGTGTCGGCGGCGAACACCTCGGCGAGCGAGTCGGCCGCCTCCGCGCCCTCGGCCACCATGGCGGCCACCGGCCCGGGCGAGCGGTTCCAGACCCGTACGGTGTGGCCGGCCCGCAGCAGGCTGCCGGCCATGCCGCGCCCCATCGAACCCAGCCCCACGAAGCCGATCGTCCGCCCGGTCATCCCCGCACTCCCGTCGCCGCACCTGCTCGTACACGACCGACTGTACGTCAGAACGCCCGCGGGCCGACCGGTGAACCGGGCGGCGCACCGGCGGCCGGGCAGCGGCTCACGCGCAGGCGCGGGCCGGCATCCGGGTGCGGTCGTCGGCCGCCCCGCGCTCCAGTTCGGCGACCACCCGGCCGCGCAGCAGCTCGTACTGGGCCTGGAGCCGGCCGGGGCGGGCCGGCCGGGCCACCGGGCGGCCGGGGCCGACCAGTTCGTCCGGCCCGAACTGCTCACGGGTGAGGTCGATCTCGAAGCCGGTGGCGAAACGGTTCCACCAGTGGAGGTCCGTCCGCACCCCGTCGACGTACACCTCGCCCATCATGAGCTCGCCGCCGAGCAGGTCGTGCACCACCATCGCCGTCACCCCGCACTGGCCGCGGGCGGGATTGTCGGGACGCCAGTGGGCCAGATCCTCGGGCGCACAGGTGTCGACACCCCAGGAGGAGCGGATCGCACGTTCGATGTCGTTGAGGGTCCACGCCGTCATACCGGGAAGCCTGCCACGCGCCACTGACAGTGGCACCGGCTTTTCGAAGGGTCATCCCGTGTTCTGCGGCGACCCTCCCGGTGTTCACCCGAACGAGACCATGACCCGGCCGCCGGCCCTCCCCTCGCGCGGGGCGGGCCGGCGGCCGGGCTCACGTCACTTCGCCAGCTCGGCGACGCCGGCCTGCGCGAACTGCTCGTCCAGGTCGCCGCTGGGCGCACCCGCGACGCCGACGGCCGCGATCGGAGCGCCCTTCGACTGGATCGGGGCACCGCCGGCCAGGAACAGGGTGCCCGGGATGTCCTTCAGGTTCGGGGCCTGGGCCAGCCGCTTGGCCAGCTCCGAGGTCGGGGCGTTCCAGGACACCGCGGTGAAGGCCTTGCGCTCGGCCGAGACCGGGGCCTGCGGGCCGGCGCCGTCACCCTTCAGCAGCACCCGGGTGACACCGTCGCGGTCGACGACCGCGACCGACACGTGCTGGCCGGCCCTGGTGGCCGCGTCCAGGGCGGCCTGGGCGGCGCGGGTGGCGGCGTCGATGGTCAGGCCGCTGCTCGCGGCCAGGTTCTTGTTCTGGGTGTCGGCCTTCGCCGCCACCGGGACGGCCGGGGTGTCGGTGGACTCGGCGCTGGCCGAGACGGCGCCCACGGTGGCGGCGGCGAGCGCGGCGGCGGCGACGGTGCCGGTCAGCACCCGGGTGCGCACGGAGGTCTTCTTCATGGTCCAGCTCCTCAGCGGATCTGCGGGGTGGGTGTGGCGGGGTGGG
>NZ_JBIVVI010000228.1:0-9221 GCF_044757675.1 Kitasatospora sp. NPDC091257 | reverse complement strand
CCCCCTCGGACACAGCCGAATTCCCCGTGGGAGCCGAAAGGCACCCACGGGGAATTTCGTTTTTCGGGCCGCCCCTTTCCCGGGCGGGCCCCGGTCGCCATCCCCGGCCACCACCCCTTCCGGGCACTGTGGCCTCGGTCTCCTCGCCGGTCCGCACCGGCCCGGACGCCGGACACGAGATGGCAACAATCGGACGGTTTGAGCTTCCTCTGAGGTATTCGCCCGTTTTCGGAACATAGGCTGCTCTCCGTTTGTCCGAAATACCGACTCAAAATCGCAAAAACACCGACACCACCCGATGAACCACGAGCGAGAGGACCGATACGTTGAGTGAGCCCGAATCGTCGACGGCATCACACCAGAACTACCGCCGATCGCTCGGCACGATCAGCCTGACCGCGGTCGGGCTGGGGTCGATCATCGGCTCCGGGTGGTTGTTCGGTGCCGAGCGGGCCGCCAAGCTCGCCGGACCCGCCTCGATCCTCGCCTGGGTGATCGGTGCCGCGGTGGCGCTGACCATCGCGCTCACCTACAGCGAGCTGGGCTCGATGTTCCCCAAGGCCGGCGGCATGGTCCGGTACGGCCAGTACTCGCACGGGTCGCTGGCCGGCTACCTGGCCGCCTGGGCCAACTGGATCGCCATCGTCTCGGTCATCCCGGGTGAGGCCACCGCCTCCGTGCAGTACATGAGCTCCTGGCACTTCGGCTGGGCACAGGGGTTGTTCGACGGCAAGGAGCTGACCCTCAGCGGAGTGGCGCTGGCCAGCGTGCTGCTGCTCGTCTACTTCGCCCTCAACTGGTTCGCGATCACGCTGTTCGCCAAGACCAACACCGCGATCACCGTCTTCAAGGTCGTCGTCCCGACGGTGACCGCCGGTGCGCTGCTCTTCGCGCACTTCGACACCGCCCACTTCACCGACCACGGCGGCTTCGCGCCGAACGGCTGGAGCTCGGTGTTCACCGCCGTCGCGGTCTCCGGCATCGTCTGGGCCTTCAACGGCTTCCAGTCCCCGCTCAACCTGGCCGGCGAGGCCCGCAACCCCGGCAAGTCGCTGCCGAAGGCCGTCATCGGCTCGATCCTGATCGCCCTGGTGATCTACGTCGCGCTGCAGATCGCCTTCCTCGGCGCCATCCCCGGCGGCGACCTGGCGAACGGGTGGAGCAACCTCTCCTACACCTCGCCGCTGGCCGACCTGGCCATCGCCTGGGGCCTGAACTGGCTGGCGATCACGCTGTACGCGGACGCCTTCATCTCGCCCTCCGGCACCGGCATGATCTACGCCGCCACCACCTCGCGCATGATCCACGGCGTGCAGGAGAACGGCCACCTGCCCAAGATCTTCGGCAAGGTCGACGCCAAGACCGGCATCCCGCGCCCGGCGCTGGTGCTCAACCTGGTGGTCGCCTTCCTGTTCCTCGCGGTCTTCCGCGGCTGGGGCTCGCTGGCCGAGATCGTCTCGGTGGCCACCGTGATCTCGTACATCACCGGCCCGGTCGCCGTGATGGCGCTGCGCCGCCTGGCCCCGGACCTGCCCCGGCCGGTCCGGCTGCGCGCCATGCCGGTGATCGCCCCGGTCGCGATGGTGTTCGGCTCGCTGGTGCTCTACTGGGCCCGCTGGCCGCTCACCGGCAAGGTCATCCTGCTGATGGCCGCCGGTCTGCCGATCTGGGCCTGGTACGAGCTGCGCAAGCCGTTCGCCGAGCTGAAGCCGCACCTGAAGGCGGGCGCCTGGATGGTCGCGTACCTGTTCGTGATGGCCGGCGTCTCCTGGGCGGGCAGCGCCGACTTCGGCGGGCACGACTACCTGCCGGAGGGCTGGGACCTGCTGATCGTCGCCGCGATCGGGCTGGCGTTCTACCGCTGGGGCGTCGCCAGCGCCTGGGCCAACCCCTCGCTGGCCGCGGTCCGCCAGGAGATGGCGGAGGAGGCGCGGAGCGCCGCGCCGGACGACGCCGCGGAGCCCTCGCGGGTCTGAGGCGCCTGAGCGCGTGAACTCACGGTGAAGGGCCGGTCGGAATCCTCCGACCGGCCCTTCGGCGTTCGCGGGGACCGTGCGCGGTGCGCACCGTTCCCGGTGCGCTCCGTTCCCGGTGTACGTCCATGCTGCCGTGGCGGGCACCCCCCGGTCACCGTCTTCGGGGATGATCTTCGTCGCGGTTTCCGCGCCTAGCGTGGTCGCGGGCGGTCCTCGACGGGAGGGCCCGGGCAGGGAGCGTCGTCGACGTGACGGAAGCACAGCAGTACGGTCAGGATCCGGCCCTCGTGCGGGAACTGACCGGAATGATGGCCGAGGACGGCGCGGCCGCCCGGCTGGCGAACAGCCCCGACCTGGCCGAGCAGGCGGCCTGGCGCCGGCTCACCGCCCGGCACGGGGACCGGCTCGCGGAGATCATGGCGGCGCACGGCTGGCCGACCGAGCGCACCGTCGGCCCCGAGGCCGCCCGGGCGGCCTGGCTGGTGGCGCAGCACGCGGACCGGCAGCTCGACGTCCAGCGGCAGGCCGCGGCGCTGATGGGCGTGGCCGTCGCCAGGGGCGAGGCGAGCGCCCGCGACCTGGCCTTCCTCCAGGACCGGCTGGCGGTCAACGAGGGCCGGGAGCAGCGCTACGGGACGCAGATCGGCGCGGTGACGGACGGCCGCCCGGTGCCGTGGCCCTGCGAGGAGCCCGAGCGGCTGGACGAGCGGCGCGCCGAGGTGGGCATCGAGCCGTTCGACGAGTACACCGCGCGGTTCGCCCCGAAGTAACCGTCACGTCCGCCGGGCGGGATTGACTCTTGCGCGCGGCCGTCCGCGCCGCATTGACTGGCCTCCGACCAGCGCTGCTGGTCAAGGGTCGGCTGAGTGGACGAGAGGACGATCGGTGCGGCAGTACGCGCAGTACCCGAAGCACGGCGACCAGTACATCGACGGCGAGTGGCGGCCCTCCGGTGACACCGGGTCGATCACCGTGCTGAACCCGGCGACCGAGCAGGTACTGGCCACGGTGCCGGCCGGCGGTCCGGCCGACGTCGACGCGGCGGTGACGGCGGCCCGCCGGGCGGCCCGGAGCTGGGGCTCCACCACCCGCGAGGAGCGGCTGGCCCTGCTGACCCGGCTGCGGGACGGGATCGCCGCCGCGCAGAACGAGATCACCGAGACCGTCGTCGCCGAGCTGGGCTCGCCGGTCGGCTTCGCCGGGGCCGTGCACGCCGGGCTGCCGCTCGCCGTGGCGACCTCCTACCTGACCCTGCTCGCCGAACACCCCTTCGAGGAGCGGATCGGCAACTCGGTGGTGCACGCCGAGCCGGCCGGGGTGGTCGCGGCGATCACGCCCTGGAACTACCCGCTGCACCAGATCGTGGCCAAGGCCGTCCCGGCGCTGGCGGCCGGCTGCCCGGTGGTCCTCAAGCCGGCCGAGGACACCCCGCTGGTGGCCCGGCTGTTCGCCCGGCTGGTGCACGAGGCCGGCTTCCCGGCGGGCACCTTCCACCTGGTGACCGGCACCGGCGCGGTGGCGGGCGCGGCGCTCGTCGGGCACCGGGAAGTGGACCTGGTCTCCTTCACCGGCTCCACCGCCGTCGGCCGGCAGATCGCCGAGACGGCCGGCCGGGGGCTGAAGCGGGTCTCCCTGGAACTGGGCGGCAAGTCGGCCAACGTGGTGCTGCCGGGCGCCGACCTGGCCCGCGCGGTCAAGGCCAACGTCGCCAACGTCTTCGCCAACTCGGGCCAGACCTGCAGCGCGCTGACCCGGCTGCTGGTGCACGAGGACCAGTACGACGAGGCGGTCGCCCGGGCCGAGGAGCTCGCCGCCCAGTACCGGCCGGGCGACCCGACCGACCCGCGGACCCGGATCGGCCCGCTGGTCAACGCCAGGCAGCTGGACCGGGTGCGCGGCTACATCGACGGCGCGCTGGCCGAGGGCGCCCGGCTCGTCGTCGGCGGCTCGGAGCCCGTCGCCGAGCTGCCCACCGGCTACTACGTCCGCCCGACCGTGCTCGCCGACGTGACCCCGGAGATGACGGTGGCCCAGGAGGAGGTCTTCGGCCCGGTCCTGGCGATCCTCCGCTACCGCGACGAGGACCACGCCGCCGAACTCGCCAACGGCACCCCGTACGGCCTGGGCGGCGGCGTCTGGGCCCGCGACACCGACACCGCCGCCGCCTTCGCCCGCCGCCTCGACACCGGCCAGGTGGACCTCAACGGCGGCCGCTTCAACCCGCTCGCGCCCTTCGGCGGCTACAAGAACTCGGGCCTCGGCCGGGAGCTGGGCCGCCACGGGCTGGAGGAGTTCCTCCAGTACAAGTCCCTGCAGTACTAGCCGCACCGGGCCGTCGCCCGCGCCCGGGGAGGTGGAGGCCGGGCGGGGCGGGGCCGGAGGCCGGGCGGGGCCCGGCGAACGGCTGACAACTGACAACTTTCAGATTTCAGCGAACAGATGACAGATTTCGAAATCTGTCATCTGTTCGCCGTCTGCCGTCCGCCGTCAGGCCAGGTCGACGCCCGGGTAGAGCGGGTACGGGGCGAGCAGGTCGGCGGCGCGCTTGGCGGTGGCGTCGCGCAGGGCGGCGTCCAGGCTGTAGGCGGCCTTGGACGGGGAGCCCTTGGCCGTGGTGGTGGGGGTGGTGGCGCTCAGGACGGTGTGGATCAGGTCGGCGATCTCGTCCATCTCCGCGGTGCCGAGGCCGCGGGTGGTGAGGGCCGGGGTGCCGAGGCGGACGCCCGAGGTGTACCAGGCGCCGTTCGGGTCCAGCGGGACGGAGTTGCGGTTGGTGACGATGCCCGAGTCGAGCAGGGCCGCCTCGGCCTGGCGGCCGGTCAGGCCGTAGCCGGAGACGTCGGCGAGGACCAGGTGGTTGTCGGTACCGCCGGTGACCAGCTTGCCGCCGCGGCGCAGCAGGCCCTCGGCGAGCGCCTGGGCGTTGGCGACGACGGCGCGGGCGTAGGCCTGGAACTCGGGGCGGCGGGCCTCGGCGAGGGCGACCGCCTTGGCGGCCATGACGTGCGAGAGCGGGCCGCCGAGCACCAGCGGGCAGCCGCGGTCGACGTGCTCGGCCAGTTCGGACTGGCACAGCACCATGCCGCCGCGCGGGCCGCGCAGGGACTTGTGGGTGGTGGTGGTGACGATGTGGGCGTGCGGGACCGGGTCGTGGTCGCCGGTCAGCACCTTGCCCGCGACCAGGCCGGCGAAGTGCGCCATGTCGACCATGAGGGTAGCGCCGACCTCGTCCGCGATCTCGCGCATCCTGCGGAAGTTCACCAGGCGCGGGTAGGCGGAGTAGCCGGCGACGATGATCAGCGGGCGGAACTCGCGGGCGGTCTCGCGCAGCGCGTCGTAGTCGATCAGGCCGGTGGCCGGGTCGGTGCCGTAGCTGCGCTGCTCGAACATCTTGCCCGAGATGTTGGGCCGGAAGCCGTGGGTGAGGTGGCCGCCGGTGTCCAGGGACATGCCGAGCATCCGCTGGTTGCCGAGCTCCTGGCGCAGCCGCGCCCAGTCCTCCTCGGTGAGGTCGTTGACGTTGCGCACCGCGGCGCGCTCCAGGGCCGGGCTCTCGACCCGCTGGGAGAGGACGGCCCAGAAGGCGGTGAGGTTGGCGTCGATGCCGGAGTGCGGCTGGACGTAGGCGTGGTCGGCGCCGAACAGTTCGCGGGCGTGCTCGGCGGCGATGCTCTCGACGGTGTCGACGTTGCGGCAGCCCGCGTAGAAGCGGCGGCCGACGGTGCCCTCGGCGTACTTGTCGCTGAGCCAGTTGCCCATGGTGAGCAGGACCGCCGGGGAGGCGTAGTTCTCGCTGGCGATCAGCTTGAGCGAGGCGCGCTGGTCCGCCAGCTCCTGGCCGATGGCGGCGGCGATCCGGGGTTCGACGCCGGCGACCACGTCGAGGGCGCTGCGGAAGGCGGTGTCGGCCGCGGCGGAGGCGGCGGTGTGGGGCTGCTGGGCCATGGCGGTCTCCTGGTGGGGATGCGGGGGCCCAGGCGCTCGGCAAGTTCACGTGAGGATTCACGGGGCCGCTTCCCGATGGTTGATTCCATCCCTACGCGCCAGTTGCGGCCCACCGGGATCGTACCAACACCGGAGGGACTGTGGCGGAGGTCTCAGAATGCGGAACGGGCAGTCCGCTATGTTCCGCTATGTCCGTTCTTTTGCAACGCCGGTGTTTCGGCGAAATGAAGCCGCCACATATCCCGAAACAGTTCCGCAGGAATGACCCGAACGACCGTCGAAGGTGATTTGCGGAACCTCGGACGCATCCGATCCAATGGCGCTCGAACGGCCGCCGGGAAAACCCCGGTACGCCGTACCGGAAATGCACACCAGCGCACCCTCACCCATGGGGCGGCGGAGAATTCGGGGGTTACGCCTCATGGCAGCGGTCGACACCGTCCCAGGCACCACGGCCGGGCCCGCGCCCGCCGCCGACCCCGGCCTGCTCCGCCGGATCCTGCGGGACCGGGTCGGCGCCGCCGCCCTGGCGGTGGTGGTGCTGTTCCTGCTGCTCGCCCTCGGCGCCCCGCTGGTCGCCGCGCTGTACGGGAAGAACCCGGTCGACCACTACGGCCAGAACGTCCCGGGCCTGCTCAGCGACAGCGGACTGCCGATGCTGCCGAACGGCGGGATCTCCGGCGACTTCTGGTTCGGCCTGGAGCCCGGCCTCGGCCGGGACGTCTTCACCCAGCTGCTGTACGGCATCCGCACCTCGCTGCTGATCGCCTTCGCGGCCGCCGCGGTGACCACCACCCTGGGCGTGCTGGCCGGCGTCGCGGTCGGCTACCTGGGCGGGATCACGGACCGGCTGTTCGGATTCCTCGCGAATGTGCTGCTGGCCTTTCCCACGCTGCTCCTGCTGCTCGCGCTCAGCCCGGTGATCCAGTCCCGTTTGGTCGACCCGGGCACCGCGGAACCGGAGTGGATGCAGTTCCTGGTGCTGATCCTGGTTTTCTCGGCGTTCGGCTGGATTCCGCTCGCGCTTTCCCTGCGGGCCACCGTCCGCTCACTCCGGGAAAGGGATTTCGTGCAGTCCGCACGGGCCCAGGGCGCCGGCCGGTTCCATGTCGTCGTCCACGAACTTCTGCCGAATGTGCGCTCGCAGCTGCTGGTGCACGCCACCATGGCGGTGCCGACCTTCGTGGCCTCCGAGGCCGCGCTGTCCTTCCTCGGCGTCGGCATCACCGAGCCGGTCCCGGACTGGGGGCGGATGATCGCGCGCGGCTCCGAGGTCTTCCAGGCCGACCCCACCTACATGGTGTTCCCCGGCGTGGCGCTGCTGCTGTTCGTCATCGCCTTCAACCTGCTCGGCGACGCCGTCCGGGACGCGCTGGACCCGCGCGCCCGCACTGCCCGCTGAGCCCCCTCGCCTCCTCCCATCCATCAACCCGAGCCCGCCCCGGCACGATCCGCCGGGGCAAGGAGAGATTCGCCATGCGCTGGACCAGACCGTCCCTCGCCGTCATCGCCACCGCCCTGCTGGCGACCTCCTGCTCGGCCGGCGCGGGCAGCACCACCGGCTCCGGCGGCGCCGCCGGGGCCTCCGCCAAGGAGACCTCCCCGCTGACCGCCGTGCTCGGCAGCGAGCAGGAGAGCGCCGGCCCGGCCCCGGCCGTCCCGGGCGCCCGCGCGGGCGGCACGGTGAACGTGTACAACAGCGTGGAGTTCCGCCACCTCGACCCGCAGAAGGTCTACGCGGGCGCCACCTACAACGCCTCGCTGCTCTGGGGCCGCCAGCTGACCCAGTACCAGGTCGTGGACGGCAAGGCCAAGCTGGTCGGCGACCTGGCCACCGACACCGGCACCCCGGCCGACGGCGGCCGCACCTGGACGTACCGCCTCAAGCCGGGCGTCGCCTGGGAGGACGGGCAGCCGATCACCGCCCAGGACGTCAAGTACGGCATCGAGCGCACCTTCGGCAAGGGCTACGAGGTCGGCCCGCCGTACTGGCCGCAGTGGCTCACCGGCGAGGCCGGCTACGAGGCGGCGCGCACCAAGTACGCGGGCCCGCAGGCCGGCGACCTGGACGCGATCGAGACGCCGGACGAGCGCACGATCGTCTTCCACTTCCCGCAGCCGCAGGCCGACGTCCCGTACATGGCCGCGCAGTCCTCCTCCTCCCCGGTGCGCCGGGACAAGGACACCGGGACGGACTACGACCGACTGCCGTTCGCGACCGGGCCGTACCGGATCGTCGAGCACGTCCAGAACACCCGCATGGTGCTGGAGCGCAACCCGGCCTGGAAGCCCGAGACGGACCCGATCCGCAGCCAGTACCCGGAGAAGTTCGTCTTCACGTACGGCAAGGAGGCGCTCAACCTCAACCAGGAGATCCTCTCCGGACGGGACGGCGGCGCCAACGCCACCACCGCCTCCGACACCCTCTCCGCCGAGCTGTACCAGACCACCGACACCGACCCGAAGGCCAAGGAACTGGTGGTCTCCGGGCGGCAGGGCGCCTTCGTCACCCAGCTGATGATCAACAACGCGCGGGTGCCGGACGTCGAGGTCCGCAAGGCGCTGCACCTGGCCTACCCGCGCCAGCAGGCCCGCCAGGTCCAGGGCGGTGCCCGGACCGGCGAGCTGGCCACCACGCTGAGCTCCCCCGCGCTGATCGACCACCAGAAGTACGACCTCTACCCGGCCAGGCCCGAGGGCGACCCGGAGGCCGCCAGGGCCGCGCTCGCCAAGGCCGAACAGGCGCCCGGGAGCCTGACCTACGCGTACCGGAACACCCCGACCGGGCAGCGCGTCGCGCAGGTGCTGGTCGAGGGCTTCGGCAAGGCCGGGATCACCGTCGTGCCCAAGCCGGTCGACCCCAAGGCCTTCCTGGACGAGGTGCACCGCACCGACTCCCCGTACGACCTGTTCGAGGAGACCAGCTCGGTCGACTGGCCGACCCCGTCCACCCTCGTCCCGTTCTCCTTCGACGGCCGGGCCGGCAGCGACATCAACTCCGCGCGCTACCGCAACCCGGAGGTCGACAAGGAGATCGACCGGATCAACCAGATCGGCGAACCCCGCGCCAAGGCCAAGGAGCTGTACGCGCTGGAGCAGACCGTGATGAAGGACCTGCCGGTGCTGCCGTTCGCCTACCCGACGGTCAACCAGCTGCGCGGCAGCAACGTCGGCGGGGCGTTCGTCCACCCGATCTACGGGACCGTCTCGCTGGCCTGGCTGTACCTGAAGTCCTGAGTGCCGGGGCCCGCTCCCGTTCCCCGGGTTCCCCGGGTTCCACGGCGGAACGGGGGCGGGCCC
>NZ_JBIVVI010000227.1:0-9224 GCF_044757675.1 Kitasatospora sp. NPDC091257 | reverse complement strand
CCCTCCGAGGGGCCCGCACCAGGAGCGTCGCGCACCGTTTCGGTGTCGCGGGCGGCCCAGATTCTGGGCCGGTCCGTGTGACCAGCACGTTCGTGCCCGGCTCCGGAGAGCGGCTGACCGCATCGCCTCGGCGATGGGTTGTCTCCGGGTCGCGAGATGCGACCTCCGTCAACACCTGGTGAAGCCGTATTCGTAAGCAAGGAAGGTTTGGTTCATGGCGAACCAGAAGCGTCCCAAGGTCAAGATCGCGCGTGCGCTCGGCGTGCCGCTGACCCCGAAGTCCGTCAAGTACTTCGAGGCCCGCCCGTACCCGCCCGGCCAGCACGGCCGTGGCCGCAAGCAGAACTCGGACTACAAGGTCCGTCTGCTCGAGAAGCAGCGTCTGCGCGCCCAGTACGACCTGAGCGAGAAGCAGATGGCGCGCGCGTTCGACCGCGCGAAGAAGGCCGAGGGCAAGACCGGTGAGGCGCTCGTCGCCGACCTGGAGACCCGTCTGGACTCGCTGGTGCTGCGTTCGGGCATCGCCCGCACCATCTACCAGGCCCGCCAGATGGTCGTCCACGGCCACATCGAGGTCAACGGCGGCAAGGTCAACAAGCCGTCGTTCCAGATGAAGCCGGGCTTCGTGGTGACCGTCCGCGAGCGCAGCAAGGAGAAGGTCCCCTTCCAGGTCGCCCGTGAGGGTGGCTACGCGGGTGAGGGCCAGACCCCGAAGTACCTCGAGGTCAACCTGAAGGCCCTGGCCTTCCGCCTGGACCGTGCGCCGCAGCGCAAGGAGGTCCCGGTGATCTGTGACGAGCAGCTGGTCGTCGAGTACTACTCGCGCTGACCCGGTTCCGCTCTTCGCGACACCACGAGCGAGCCCCCGCCGCCTTTCGAGGCGACGGGGGCTCGCCCCTTTTCCGTGCTGTCCTTCCCGCTGCCGTCAGATGCTCTCGCCGGTCATCGCGGCGGCCAGCCGCAGGTGCGGGCGGGCCTCCTCGGGCCGGCCCTGGCGCTCCAGGGTGCGGCCGAGCATCAGCCGGGCGTAGTCCTCGGCCGGGTCGGCCTCCAGGATCCGCAGCAGCTCCGCCTCGGCGCGGCGGAGCTGGGCCGAGTGGAAGTAGCTGCGGGCCAGCAGCATCCGGACGGAGAGGTTGGTCGGCTCCTCGGCCAGGACACCTTCGAGCGTGCGCGCCGCGTCGGTGTACGCCTTGGAATCGAAGTAGAACTTCGCCATGCGGTACTCGTTGGCGGCGTTGTGGACGGCCATGATGCTCCTTCCGGGGCAGTTCCTTGCCTCCTCAAGCAATCGGCAAGTTTCAACTATTCCGCGCCGTCGAGGGCGCCGGCGAGGGCGGCACCGAGCGGGGGTCCCGCGCCGTTTCCGGGCCCTGCGCCCTGCGCCCGGCCCCCGCCGCCGAGCGCCCGGGCGACCGCCGCGTCCAGGTCCAGCAGGGTCCCGGCCTCGTAGCACTCCTCGTACTCCTGGGCGGTCAGCCCGGCCCGGGCCCGCTCGGCGCACTCCTGGTGGGGGCCGAAGAAGTTCCGCGAGCCCAGGAACGGGTTGCCGACCGTGCGCCAGATCCGGTGCGCGGCCCCCTGTAGCACCCGGGCCTCGCGCAGGTCGCCCGGCTCGCCCGGTCCGCTCGGCTCGGTCTCCAGCAGTGCCAGCAGGTCGATGCCCAGCACGATGCCGAGCCGGTCGCGGAAGAGGTGGTTCAGCCGCACGCACTCCCGGGCCAGCGCCCGGGCGGGCTGCACGGCGCCGTCCAGCCAGTGCGAGTACGCCATCGCGTAGAGCACGTACCCGTAGGCCCACTGCTCGCCGTGCTCCTCGCACAGCTCGCGGGCCTGGCCGAACCAGAGCTCGCCGCTGTCCGGATCGCCCTGGAAGAGGTGGGCCAGGCCCAGCTCCAGCATGGCCATCACCACGTTGCTGTTGAGCTCGCCGATGGTCCGGTAGTGCCAGAGCGCCTCCTCGAACAGTTCGGCGGCCCGGTCGGGGTCGTCGCCGACCAGGGCGACGCAGCCCTGGCGGTGGACGGCGTAGGCCAGCGCCCGGTCGTCGCCGGTGTCCAGGGCCTGCCGGCGGCACTCCTCCAGTGCCGGGCGGGCGAAGCCGAGGTCGCCCTGGAGGGTGGCCATGTAGCCGGTCACCCAGAGGGCCTTGGCCCGGGCCTCGGTGGGCTCGCGGTCCAGCGCGAGCGCGCGGTCCAGCCAGTGCCGGCCCTCGCCGAGGTGGCCGCAGCCGATCCAGTAGAACCAGAGCGTGCCGGCCAGCAGCAGGGCGATCTGCTCCTCGCCCGGCTCGGCGAGGCAGAACTCCAGCGCCGCGCGCAGGTTGCCGTGGGCGAGCCCGGTGCGCTCGGCGGTCTCCGCCTGCCGGGGGCCGAACCACTCGACCTCGCCCCAGGTGGCGACGCCCAAGTACCAGTCCCGGTGGCGGCGCAGCAGCCGCTGCTCCTCGCCGGCGGCGCGCAGCCACTGGCCGCCGTACTCGCGCAGGGTGTCCAGCAGCCGGAAGCGCACGCCGAAGGCGCTGTCCTCGCGCAGCACCACGGACTGGGCGACCAGCTCGTCGAGCAGGTCGAGGACCTCCTCGGCCTCGATGCCCTCGCCGGCGCAGACGTACTCGGCGGCCTCCAGGTCGAATCCGCCGGCGAAGGCCGACAGGCGGGCCCAGAGTAAACGTTCCTGCACGGTGCACAGCTCATGGCTCCAGCCGACCGTCGTGCGCAGCGTCCGGTGCCGCGGCAGGGCCGTCCGGGAGCCGCAGGTGAGCAGCCGGAAACGGTCGTCCAGCCGGGCGGTGACCTGCTCCACCGACAGCGCGCGCAGCCGGCCGGCGGCCAGCTCCAGGGCCAGCGGGATGCCGTCCAGCCGGCGGCAGAGCAGCGCGACCGCCTCCGCGTTGGCCTCCGTCACCTCGAAGGACGGCAGCACCGCCCCGGCCCGTTCGACGAACAGCCGCACCGCGTCCGGCAGCGCGTCCGGCCGCACCGGGCCGGAGGGCGCCGGGCCGACCGGCAGCGGCGTGAGGGCCAGCAGGTGCTCGCCCGAGGCCCGCAGGGTGGTGCGGCTGGTGGTCAGCAGCCGCAGGCCGGGCAGCGCCCGCAGCAGCGCGTCGGCCAACTCGGCGCAGGCCTCCACCAGGTGCTCGCAGCCGTCCAGCACCAGCAGCAGACGCCGGCCCTCCAGCCGCTCGATCAGGACGTCCAGCGGCGGACGGGCGGAGCCGTCGGCGAGCCGCAGCGCCTCCAGGACGGCGTGGCCGAGCAGCAGCGGGTCCTGCACCGGGGCCACGTCCACCAGCCAGGTGCCGTCCGGGAAGGCGTCGGCCGCCCGGGCCGCCGCGCGCAGGGCCAGCCGGCTCTTGCCCACGCCGCCCGGCCCGGTGACGGTCACCAGCCGGGCCGAGTCCAGCAGCCCGGCCAGCTCGGCCAGTTCGCCCCGCCGCCCGACGAAGCCGGTCACCTCGGCCGGCAGCCGGCCGGGCTCCGGCCCGTGCGGCCCCGCCGCGGGCTCCCCGGGCGGTGCTGTCCAGTCCCCGGCCAAAGGCTGCTCCCCGTGCTCCAGGCCGGACCGGTCGGGGTCCGGACGTGCGTCGGGCCGTACGGGCGACGGCCTGCCAGGCAGAACGAGGTGACCGATCGGTAGGTTACGCGCGCGGATCGCACACCCGACCGGATCGCCGGGCGAACAACCCGGTCCGGAAACCGGGCCTGGGCGCGATAGGGTTTCCTGCTGGGGCCTGTCTGACAGGCCCAGGAGAACTGCAAGGCGAGGGAGCGCGCAAAGGTGTCCGTGGGAGAGCTGGCCGGATTGCT
The DNA here is from genome assembly GCF_044757675.1 of Kitasatospora sp. NPDC091257. NCBI lineage: Bacteria > Bacillati > Actinomycetota > Actinomycetes > Kitasatosporales > Streptomycetaceae > Kitasatospora > Kitasatospora sp. NPDC091257. Next base: position 5,415 of record NZ_JBIVVI010000227.1, on the reverse strand, counting down.
CGTCGCCGTGTTCTGGGCGGTCCTGGTCACCCTGCTCGCCGTGGTGCTGGTCCGCCTCTCGCGGGTGCTCAAGGAGGCCGCCGTCCTGGTCTCCGCGGTCACCGAACAGGCCGTTCCGCTGCTGACCGACGCGGGCGCCGCGGTGCGCAGCGCCAACGAGCAGCTGGAGCGGGTCGACGAGATCACCGCCAACGTGCAGGACGCCGCCGCCAACGCCAACGCGCTCTCCTCCACCGTGGCCGCCACTCTGGGCGGACCACTGGTGAAGGTCGCGGCGTTCAGCTACGGCGTGCGCAAGGCCGTCGCCCGGCAGCAGGGCGGCCTGCCGCCGGTGCCGGCGCAGGCCGGCGAGCGCGAGGAGCTGGCCCGGCTGATCCGGGCCGAGGTGCGCGCCGCGACCGCGCCCAGGAGCGGCCTGTTCTCCCGGGTCCGGCGCGCGGTGAGGGGCTGACGGCATGGTGCGACGCATCTTCTGGATGGCGGTCGGCGCCGGCGCCACCGTCTGGGCCATGAACAAGGCCAACGAGGCCGTGCACCGGCTCACCCCGGACAGCCTCTCCGGCACCGCCGCCCGCGGCGCGCTGCACCTGGGCGACCTGGCCAAGCAGTTCGCCCGGGACGTGCAGGCCGGCATGGCCGAGCGCGAGGAGCAGTTGAAGGACGACCTCGGGCTGCACGGCACCGCCGTGGTGGAGCCCCGCGGCGACCGCCGGTCCCTCCTGGGGAAGCGTTCCGCGCCGCCCCCCTCCGGCGAGCCGCAGTACCGAGCTATCTCGGCGGCGCCCGGTAGCCCGGCCGCCGCCCTGCCTCCGTCCCGCAGCTCCCGCACCACCCCCCGGACCACTGAAGAAACGCCCCGCCGCGCCCTGCCGCCGCGGGGCGGCACCCCGAACCGGAAGGACCACTAATGGAGTCGGCTGAGATCCGCCGCCGCTGGCTGCGCTTCTTCGAGGAGCGCGGCCACACCGTCGTTCCGTCGGCGTCCCTGGTCGCCGACGACCCCACCCTGCTGCTCGTCAACGCCGGCATGGTGCCGTTCAAGCCCTACTTCCTGGGCGAGGTCAAGCCGCAGTTCTCGCGCGCCACCAGCGTCCAGAAGTGCGTGCGCACCCTGGACATCGAGGAGGTCGGGAAGACCACCCGGCACGGCTCCTTCTTCCAGATGTGCGGCAACTTCTCCTTCGGCGACTACTTCAAGGAAGGAGCCATCAAGTTCGCGTGGGACCTGCTCACCACCCCCGTCGCGGACGGTGGCTACGGCCTGGAGAAGGAGAAGCTCTGGATCACCGTCTACAAGGACGACGACGAGGCCGAGCAGATCTGGCGTGACGTCATCGGCGTGCCCTCGGAGCGCATCCAGCGCCTGGGCATGAAGGACAACTTCTGGTCGATGGGCGTCCCCGGCCCGTGCGGCCCGTGCTCGGAGATCAACTACGACCGCGGCCCCGCGTACGGCGAGGAGGGCGGCCCGGCCGTCAACGGCGAGCGCTACCTGGAGATCTGGAACCTGGTCTTCATGCAGTACGAGCGCGGCCACGGCGACGGCAAGGACGGCTTCGAGATCCTCGGCGACCTGCCGAGCAAGAACATCGACACCGGCCTCGGCCTGGAGCGCCTCGCCGCCATCCTGCAGGACGTCGACAACCTCTTCGAGATCGACACCAGCCGGATGATCCTCGACCGCGCCGCCGAGCTCACCGGCCACACCTACGGCGCCGACCACAAGTCGGACGTCTCGCTGCGCGTGGTCACCGACCACATCCGCACCGCGCTGATGCTGGTCGGCGACGGCGTCACCCCCGGCAACGAGGGCCGCGGCTACGTGCTGCGCCGCATCCTGCGCCGCGCCATCCGCAACATGCGCCTGCTGGGCGCCACCGAGCCGGTGGCCAAGGAGCTCATCGACGTCGCGATCAAGGCGATGGCCCCGCAGTACCCCGAGCTGGAGAGCGACCGCAAGCGCATCGAGACGGTCGTCGTCGGCGAGGAGGGCGCCTTCCTCCAGACCCTGAAGGCCGGCACCAACCTGCTGGACGTCGCGGTCACCGAGACCAAGCAGGCCGGCGGCGCGGTGCTCTCCGGCGAGCAGGCGTTCAAGCTGCACGACACCTACGGCTTCCCGATCGACCTCACCCTGGAGATGGCCGAGGAGCAGGGCCTCCAGGTGGACGAGTCCGGCTTCCGCCGCCTGATGCAGGAGCAGCGGGACCGGGCCAAGGCGGACGCCAAGGCCAAGAAGATGGGCCACGCCGACGTCGCCGCGTACCGCGAGGTCGCCGACAAGTCCGGCGCGAGCGTCTTCACCGGCTACGCCCTCACCGAGGGCGAGGCCACCGTGGTCGGCCTGCTGGTGGACGGCGTCCCGTCGCCGGCCGCCTCCGAGGGCGACGAGGTCGAGATCATCCTCGACCGCACCCCGTTCTACGCCGAGGGCGGCGGCCAGCTCGCCGACCAGGGCCGGATCCGGCTGGAGTCCGGCGCGGTGGTGGAGATCCGCGACGTGCAGCAGCCCGTCCCGGGCGTCGTCGTGCACTCCGGCGGGGTGCTGTTCGGCGAGGTCGTGCTGGGCGCCTCGGCGTACGCCACGATCGACATCGAGCGCCGCCGGGCGATCGCCCGTGCCCACTCGGCCACCCACCTGACCCACCAGGCGCTGCGCGACGCGCTCGGCCCGACGGCCGCCCAGGCCGGCTCCGAGAACGCCCCCGGCCGCTTCCGCTTCGACTTCGGCTCGCCCGCCGCCGTTCCCGGCAGCGTGCTGGTCGACGTCGAGCAGAAGATCAACGACGTGCTGGGCCGCGAGCTGGAGGTCACCGCCGAGGTCATGACGATGGACCAGGCCCGCAAGGCCGGCGCCATCGCGATGTTCGGCGAGAAGTACGGCGACGAGGTCCGGGTCGTCACCATCGGCGACTTCTCCAAGGAGCTGTGCGGTGGCACCCACGTCGGCAACACCGCCCAGCTGGGCCTGGTGAAGCTGCTCGGCGAGTCCTCGATCGGCTCCGGCGTGCGCCGCGTCGAGGCGCTGGTCGGCACCGACGCGTACCGCTTCCTGGCCCGTGAGCACACCGTGGTCGCCCAGCTCACCGAGCTGGTCAAGGGCCGCCCGGAGGAGCTGCCGGAGAAGATCTCGGGCATGCTCGCCAAGCTCAAGGACGCCGAGAAGGAGATCGAGCGCTTCCGCGCCGAGAAGGTGCTGGCCGCCGCGGCGGGTCTGGCCGACTCGGCCGAGGACGTGCACGGCATCGCGGTGGTCGCCGCGCAGGTCGCCGACGGCGTGGGCGCGGACGAGCTGCGCAAGCTGGTCCTGGACGTGCGCGGCCGCCTCGGCGCCCGCCCGGCCGTGGTCGCCGCCTTCACCGTCGCCAACGACCGCCCGCTGACCGTGATCGCCACCAACGAGGACGCCCGCGGCCGTGGCATCAAGGCCGGCGAGCTGGTCCGGACCGCCGCCAAGACCCTCGGCGGCGGCGGTGGCGGCAAGGACGACGTCGCCCAGGGCGGCGGCTCCAACCCGGCCGCGGTCGGCGAGGCCATCGCCGCGGTGCGCGGCCTGGTCGCGGAGCGCGCCAGCTGATGGAGCAGGAGGAGAGGCCCTTCCGGCGTGGGCGGCGGATCGCCGTCGACGTCGGGGACGCCCGGATCGGGGTCGCGTCCTGCGACCCCGACGGGGTGCTCGCCACGCCCGTGGAGACCGTCCCGGCCGGGGTGAAGTCGCAGGCCAGGATCGCCGCCATCGTCGACGAGTACGGCGCGATGGAGGTGATCGTCGGGCTGCCGCGCTCGCTCAGCGGCAAGGAGGGCCCGGCGGCGGAGAAGGTCCGGGCGTACGCGGCCCGGCTGGCCGACCGGCTCTACCCGGTGCCGGTGCGGCTGGTGGACGAGCGGATGTCGACCGTCACCGCGACCCACGGGCTGCGCGCCTCGGGGGTCAAGGCGAAGAAGGGCCGCTCGGTGGTGGACCAGGCCGCCGCGGTGGTGATCCTCCAGACCGCCCTTGAGTCCGAACGGGTGAGCGGACGCCCGCCCGGTGAGAGCGTCGAGGCGGTCGGCTGACCGGTCTGATCTAACGTCCCGTTTGAGGGGTCCGTGCGGACGCGTCCGCACGGACCCTTTTTCGTTCGCTTCCGTGTCCGTTATGGATCGATTCGCATCGATTCATATTGATCCGGATCGATCCGGGACCACCGAGGGGGCGCGAGCCATGACCGACCAGGACTTCCACCCGGGGCTCACGCCCGGGCATCTGGGCGCTCCGGTGCTGGAACCGGAGGGCCGTCCGCCGGGCGCGCCCCGCCCGCGCTTCGATGCGCCGGATCCGCACCGACGGCGCAACGGACTGGCCTGCGGGCTCACCGCGTTCGCGCTGATCGCGGTGTTCGGCGGGATCGGGCTGACCGGGTACACCTGGCTCCAGGCGCAGCGCAAACCCCCGGCCGCCGCCGACTTCGCCGGGCAGGGCACCGGCAGCGTCCAGGTCTCCGTCCCGGAGGGCGCCGGCCTCTCCCAGATCGCCTCCGCGCTGGTCCGCAACGGGGTGGTGGCCAGCTCGCTCGCCTTCACCCGGGCCGCGAAGGGCAGCGCGGCGGCGGCCGGGCGGATCCAGCCCGGGACGTACACGCTGAAGCAGAAGATGTCGGCCGCGGCGGCGCTGGCGATCCTGATCGACCCGGCCAACGCCAACGGTCTGACCATCCCCGAGGGCTGGCGCGGCTACCAGATCTACGCGGCCATCGACCGGAAGCTGAACCTGCCCGAGGGCACCGCCCGGAAGACCGCCCAGGATCAGGGCGCCGAACTCGGCCTGCCCGACTTCACCAACGGCAGCCCGGAGGGCTACCTGTTCCCGGCGACGTACAGCGTCACCGAGGGCACCACCGCCTTCGACCTGCTGAAGCAGATGGTGGACCGGGCCGGCAAGGAGTTCGGCCGGGACGACGCCACCGTAGTCGCGCAGAACCTCGGGCAGAGCGTGTACGGGCTGATCACCGTGGCCAGCATGGTCCAGGGCGAGGCCGACAACACCGAGGACATGGGCAAGGTGGCCCGGGTGATCTACAACCGGCTGGCCAAGGGCATGCCCCTGCAGCTGGACTCCACCATCAACTACGCGCTCGGCCGCTCGACCCTGAACACCTCGGTGACCGACACCAAGCTGGACTCCCCGTACAACACCTACCTGCACCCCGGGCTGCCGCCGAGCCCGATCTCCAACCCCGGGCGGCAGGCGATCCTGGCCGCGCTGGACCCGACGCCGGGGGACTGGCTGTACTTCGTCACCGTGAAACCGGGGGACACCCGCTTCACCGACAGCTTCGACGTTCATCAACGCAACGTGGCCGAGTTCAACGCCAACCGGGCGGCGGCCAAGCCCGGTGCCCCGGCCGCGGACCCGTCCTCCCCGGCGTCCTCCGG
>NZ_JBIVVI010000226.1:0-9279 GCF_044757675.1 Kitasatospora sp. NPDC091257 | reverse complement strand
GTCCCGTTGTTCTGCTGGTACCAGACTCCGCCCGCGAAGGCCCCGGTGGCGATCACGCCGCCCGCCAGCACCAGGCTGAGCCAGGGCAGCTTCCGCCGGGGCGGCGCGGCCAGTTCGGCGCTCACGTCGCGGGCGTCCGGCGGGGTGGCGAGCAGGGCGACCTGCTCGGCCGGAGTGCCGGCGTCCGGGCTGACCCTGGCGATCTCTTTGCTCATGACAGTGGAGTCCTACTCGTGCCGGAGGGCGTCGATCGGCCGCAGCGAGGCGGCCCGGTTGGCGGGGTAGCTGCCGAAGAACAGCCCGATGGCGACGGCGATGGCGAACGCGCCGAGCACCGATTCGGGGATCACCACCGGCGTGATGCCGACGATGCTGAAGTGCGAGCCGGCGATCCCGGCCGCGACGCCCAGCCCCGCGCCGATCACCGACAGCAGCGTCGACTCGGTGAGGAACTGCCCGAGGATGACCGCGCGCGGCGCGCCGAGCGCCTTGCGGATGCCGATCTCGCGCGTCCGCTCGGTGACCGTCACCAGCATGATGTTGGTGATGCCGATCCCGCCGACCAGCAGCGAGATCGCCGCCACCGCGCCGAGCAGCACGGTGAAGGTCTTGGTGGTGCTCTCCCGCGCCGTGAGCAGCGAGGCCTGGCTGGTGATCCGGAAGTCCGCCTTGGTGGGGTCGGCGATGGCGTGCGTGCCGAGCAGCACCCGGGTGATCTCGGACTGGGCCGCCGTGGTGCTGTCGGCGTTCGAGGCCTGCACCAGGATCTGGTTGACCGGGCCGAAGCCGGTGAAGGCGTTCTGCACCGTCGGGAGCGGGGCGATGACCACGTCGTCCGGGTCGGTGAAGCCGCTGCCGCCCTTGGCCTGGAGCACGCCGACCACGGTGAACGGCGTGCCGCCGAGGACGACGGACTTGCCGACCGGGTTCTCGGTGTCGAACAGCTGCTTGGCGGTCGTCGCGCCGAGCACCGCGACCTTGCGCGAGGCGAGCACGTCGTCGTCGGTGAAGTACTCGCCGTGGGCGACCTTCTGGTTGGCGGTCTCGAAGTACGACGGGTAGGTGCCGACGATCGAGCCGGGGCTGTACGAGATGTTCCCGTACAGCGCCGTCCCGCTGGTGGTGACCACCGGGGCGACCGACTTGATGGCGCCCGAGTCGCCGTCGCTCGCCAGCGCCTTGGCGTCGGCGACCGTGAGCTTCTTGACCGCGGAGGTGGCCCGGGAGCCGCCGTTCGCCGAACCGGAGCTGACCGTCAGCGAGTTGGTGCCGAGCGAGGTGATCGAGTCCTTGACCGCCACGGACGAGCCGTTGCCGACCGCCAGCAGCAGGATCACCGAGGCCACGCCGATCAGCACCCCGAGCATGGTGAGCGCCGAGCGCACCTTGTTGGCGGCCAGGCCGCCGACCGCGAAGCGGAGCGTCTGCCAGAGGATCACGCCGACACCTCCGCGACCGCGGCCTCCGCGAACGCCGCGTCCAGGAAGGGCGGCGGCCCCTCCACGGGCGCCTGCCTCAGGTCGCTCACGATCTGCCCGTCGACCAGCCGCAGCACCCGCTTGGCGTGCCGGGCGACCTCGTCCTCGTGGGTGATCAGCACGACCGTGCGGCCGGTGGCGTTGAGCCCGTCGATCAGGGCGAGCACCTCCTCCGTCGAGCGGCTGTCGAGGTTGCCGGTCGGCTCGTCGGCGAGCAGCATCGCGGGCGCCGTCACCAGTGCCCGCGCCACCGCGACGCGCTGCTGCTGGCCGCCGGAGAGCTCGTTGGGCTTGTGCCCGGCCCGCTCGGCGAGCCCGACCAGCGACAGCGCGGCCATCGCCCGGCGGCGCCGTTCGGCGGTGCGGACGCCCGCGTAGGCGAGCGGCAGCTCGACCTGGGCGAGGGCGGTGGTGCGGGGCACCAGGTTGAAGGACTGGAAGACGAAGCCGATCCTGCGGTTGCGCACCAGCGCGAGCTGCTGCTCGTCCAGGTGTCCGACGTCGGTGCCGTCCAGCAGGTAGCGGCCGGCGGTCGGGACGTCCAGGCAGCCGAGGATGTTCATCAGGGTGGACTTGCCGGAGCCGGAGCTGCCCATCACGGCGACGAAGTCGCCCTGCTCGATGTCCAGGTCGACGCCCTGCGGCTCGCCGGTCTCCGGGTCGGAGGGGCCGCGCAGCGCGTGCACGGTGGCGTCGCCGTGCCCGTACGCCTTGGTGAGCCGGCGGATCCGGATCACCGGGACGGGATGCGCGGGGACGCGCTTGTCGATGACGTGACGCATGATCGGTCTCAGCCCTTGCCGCCGCGACCGGCCCCGCCGCCGGTGCCACCTCCGCCGCCCGGGAAGACCCCGCCGCCCGCGGCTCCGCCGGTCCCGCCCCGGTTGCCGCCGAGGCCCGGGAAGGAGGCGTTCGGGAAGCCGTTGCCGCCACTGGTGGTGGGGAGTTCGACCTTGTCGCCCTCCTTCAGCCCGGAGACCACCTGCACCGTGCTGTCGCCCTCGACCCCGACGCCGACGGTGACCCGCTCGGAGGCGCCGTCCGGCTGCACCAGGGTCGCGGTGCGCGACGTTCCGGTGCCGGAGAGCGCGGAGGTGGGCAGCGAGAGCGCGTTGTCGGCCTCGCCGGTGATCACCTGGACGGTGGCGCTGAGGCCGGTGCGCAGCGTGCTGGTGTCGCCGGTGATCTGGAGCATGGCCGCGTACTGGACGGCCGCGGAGCCGGCCGCGCCGCCGGATCCGCTGCCGGTGGGCAGCGAACTGACCGACAGGACGGTCGCGTTGAGCTTGGTGTCGGACTGGGCGTTCAGGGTGACGGTGGCCGCCTCGCCCTTCTTCAGCTTGAGCGAGTCGAGCTCGGAGAAGTTCGCGGTGACCTGCATCCCGGTCGGGTTGGTGAGCACGATGAAGCCGCTCGGAGCGGACGTCGAACTCGCGCCGCTGCCCGTGGACTTGGTGGCGGAGGACGAGGAGGCGCCGGAGCCGGTGGCCCCGACGGTGTCGCCGACCTTGCCGGAGACCGAGGCGACCGTGCCGTCCACCGAGGCGGTCAGGGTGGTGCCGGTCAGCGCCGCCCGGGCGTTGGCGAGGTTGGTCTGCGCGGTGGCGACCTGCTGCTGGGCCTGGGCCACGGCCGCGTCGTCGACCTTGGTGGTGGTGATGGTGGTGGTCTGCGGGGCGGGCGTACTGCTCCCGCCCGCCCCGCGGCCACCGCTGCCGGCCCCGGCGCCCGGAGAGGCGGCGGAGGTGGCGCCCGGCAGCTGCTCGGTGGTCGTGGTGGTGACCCCGGCCTGGGCCTTGGTGAGGTTGGCCTGGGCCGTGGTGAGCGCGGCCTGGGCCGCGTCCGCCTGCTGCTGGGCCGCCGTGGTGTCGACGGTGGCGAGCACCTGACCCTTCTTCACGGCGTCCCCGACCGCGACCTCGACCGCGGTGAGCCTGCCGCCGGTGGTGAAGTCCTGGGCCGCGTCGGTCGGTGAGACCAGGGTGCCGGATCCGGACACGGTGGCCAGGACGGTGCCCTTGGCCACCGTCGCGGTACGGGCCACGGGCTTCGCGGAAGCCGGGCCGGAACTGCCGCTGACCGTGGCGTACACCAGGGCGGCACCGCCCAGCAGGGCCACGCCGAGCGCGGAATTGACGAGGACGGCGCCTCGCCGCCGTGGGAGCACCTTCATGCCGGACAGCTTCCCGGGGCCCTCTTGCGTCGTCCTGGACGCCGGCTGGGAGAAGCCTGACCGGCCGGATCCGGGCATTGCGGACAGAGCACCCCTCCCGTGCGGGCGTCTTGGCGGCCCCGTGGGCGGCCGTTGACGGAACTCCCAGCGGGCTCCCAGCGACCTCCAGGCATCCGGCAGGACGTTCTGAGGGCGTTCTCACGGAGTCGGGCGGGACCGGCGGCAGCCGCCCGGAACGCCGCAGGGTACGGAACCCGCGGCAGCCGTGCGGAACGCCGCAGGGGCGCACCGGAGAACCGGCACGCCCCTGCGACCACCAACAGGACGTCAGAGCGACTTGCGGAAGGCCTCCGCCACCGACAGGAAGATCGAGTTGCCCTCGGCCTCGCCGATCGACACCCGCACGCCCTCCGGGAACGGCCGCACGATCACGCCGGCCTCGGCGCACGCGGCGGCGAACTCCGGCGAACGCTCGCCGAGCCAGAGCCAGACGAAGTTGGCCTGCGAGTCCGGGATCTCCCAGCCCTGGGCGCGCAGTCCGGCCACCACCCGGGTGCGCTCCTCGACCAGCGCCTCGACCCGCTCCAGCAGCGCCTCCTCGGCGCGCAGCGAGGCGATGGCGGCGTCCTGGGCGATCCGGCTCACGCCGAAGGGGGTGGCGACCTTGCGCAGCGCGGCCGCCACCGGCTCGTGCGCGATGGCGAAGCCGACCCGCAGGCCCGCCAGGCCGTACGCCTTGGAGAAGGTGCGCAGCACGCACACGTTCGGGCGGTCCCGGTAGAGGTCGATGCCGTTGGGCACCTCGGGGTCGCGGATGAACTCGATGTAGGCCTCGTCCACCACGACCAGGACGTCGCCGGGGACGGCGTCCAGGAAGCGCTCCAGCTCGGCGCGGTGGATCACGTTGCCGGTGGGGTTGTTGGGGTTGCAGACGAAGATCAGCCGGGTGTTCGGAGTGACCGCGGCGAGCATCGCGTCCAGGTCGTGGTCGCCGTTCGCCTTGAGCGGCACCGGGACGGGCGTCGCCCCGGAGACCGTGGCGACGATCGGGTACGCCTCGAAGGAGCGCCAGGCGAAGACCACCTCGTCGCCCGGGCCGGCCGTGGCGAGCACCAGCGACTGGGCGATGCCGACCGAGCCGGTGCCGGTGGCAATGTGCTCGGCGGGCACCCCGAAGCGCTCGGCCAGCACCGAGGTCAGCTCGGTGACCCCCATGTCGGGGTAGCGGTTGAGCGAACCGGCCGCCTTGACCGCGGTCTCCAGGACACCGGGCAGCGGCTCGTAGGGGTTCTCGTTCGAGGACAGCTTGTAGGCGTCGGCGCCGGCCGGCTTGCCGGGCTTGTACGTGGGGATGCCGTCGAGGGTCGGCCGCAGCCGCGGGCCCTGCGCTGACGTACCACTGCTCACGGTCGTACTCCGTTTCCAGTTGCGGAACTCTCCGGTGCGCTCGCCCGCCACGGACGGGGTCGCCTCCGTGCCCGGGACCTCGTGACGCGCCCGGACTCCCCGGTCGGGTGCCTTGCACGATACCGACCGCCCTCACCCGTAGGAGTGAGATGCCCGGTCGGGTTACAGGCGCAGATCAGCCATTCTGCCCGGTTCCTTTGGCACATGTCAGAGGTAAGAGGCCTGGTTTCAGGCGGGTATCGAAGGGGCGCACCCCGGCTCACTCTTGGAGAAACGTATCTCTGGGGGCTTCCGATGCGCCGGTCACAGACCCTTGTCAGGAGCCATACGATCGGTCCGCCATGACAGCAGCAGCCAACCAGAGCGGTCGGCGTCCCACCACCTCACGGCGTCTGGAACGGGCCGGCATCCGGGATGTGGCAGCAGCCGCCGGAGTGTCGATCACCACTGTCTCCGATGCGCTGAACGGAAAGGGCCGCCTGCCCGACGAGACCCGCAGCCGGGTGCGCGAGGTCGCCGAGCGCCTCGGCTACCGCCCCTCCGCGGCCGCCCGCACCCTGCGCACGGGACGGTCCGGCCTGATCGGCCTGACCGTCACGACCTACGGTGAAGAGCCGTTCACCTTCACCGAGTTCGCGTACTTCGCCGAGATGGCCCGGGCCGCCACCAGCGCCGCCCTGGGCCGCGGCTACGCGCTGGTGGTGCTGCCCGCCTCCTCCCGCCACGACGTCTGGGGCAACATCGCCCTGGACGGCACCGTGGTGATCGACCCGCCCGACCAGGACCCCCTGGTGAGCGAGCTCTACCGGTCCGGCGTGCCGGTGGTCAGCGACGGCAAGCCCGGCAACTGCCCGGTCACCGCCTGGGTCGACAACGACCACGAGGCCGCCGTGCTCGGCATCCTCGACCACCTCTCCGAGGCCGGCGCCCGCCGGATCGGCCTGCTCACCGGCACCAGCACCGACACCTACACCCGGCTCTCCACCGAGGCCTACCTCGGCTGGTGCGCCAAGGTCGGGCAGGAGCCGGTGTACGAGACCTACCCGGCGCACGACCCGGCCGCCGGCGCCGTCGCCGCCGACCGGCTGCTCGCCCGCCCCGACCGGCCGGACGCCGTCTACGGACTGTTCGACCCCAACGGCACCGACCTGCTGGCCGCCGCCCGCCGCTACGGCCTGCGGGTGCCGGACGACCTGCTGCTGGTCTGCTGCAGCGAGAGCGACGTCTACGCGACCACCGAGCCGCCGATCACCACGCTCTCGCTCAAGCCGCGCAAGATCGGCACCACGGTGGTCAACCTGCTCATCGACGCGATCGAGGGCGTGGACTCCGGGACGGGCGTCGACATCGCCCGGCTCTTCCCGCCGCGGTTCCGCACCGCCGGCACCGGGCCGCCGCCCGGCACCCTGATGCCGACCGAGCTGATCGTCCGCGCGTCCTCCCAGCGCCGGAGTCCGCGCACCACCGTCAGCCCGCCCCGGGCCCCGGGCGAGGTATAGACCACCACGCCGCAGCGGCCCCGAGGCCGGGCCGCGCGGCCCCGCCACAGCTGACGAGACCATGCCGAGCCGGGACAAAACGGACCTTGCGGGACCGCCCGGCTGACGCTCCGGAGGATTGGATACCCACCAGGTGACGACGCCGGGAGAGTGGTCTTCCTATGATGGGCGAATGACACCCGAGGACCGCTTCCCCGGGCCCGAGCACCCCCACTCGGTCCCCCGCCACCAGCCGGACCTCGACGTGCTGCCGTACGGCACCTATTACGAACCCGACGCCGCCACCGGCTACCCCGCCGCACCCTACGAGGGGGAGGGCCACGACGGGGAGACCTACAGCGGCTACGGCGGAGCCCGCTACCTGGAGCAGCACTGGCCCGCCGACGGCCAGGGCCACACCGTGCACGCCCAGGGCATCGGCATGGACCAGGCCCCGGCCTTCTCGCAGCAGGGACATCAGGAACACCAGGGACAGCAGGAGCACCAGGGACACCAGGGGCAGGGCGGCTACGAGGACGGCCCCGGGTACGAGGAGCGCACGGGCTACGCGGGCGGGGAGCAAGGCGGCTACGAGAGCCGGGAGCAGGGCGGCTACGACGGCCAGGACCAGGCCGGCTACGACGCGCGGGAGCAGGGCGGCTACGACGGCCGGGACCAGGCCGGCTACGAACCCACCCTGCCCGACCAGCCCTCCCCCGCACTCGGGCTCGACGGCCGCGACGACCCGCCGACGATCGAACTCGGCCCGCCGCTGCCCGACCCCGCCGCGCCCACCTACCCGTACCCGGCCCCCGGCCCCGGCGAGCCCCCCGGCCCGGTCTACGTCGTCGGCGACGTGCACGGCTACCTGGAGGAGCTGCGCGCCGCGCTGCACGGCCAGGGCCTGATCGACGCCGACGGCCACTGGTCGGCCGGCCGCGCCCGGATCTGGTTCCTCGGCGACTTCACCGACCGCGGCCCCGACGGCATCGGCGTCATCGACCTGGTCATGCAGCTGGCCGCCGAGGCCGCCGCGGCCGGCGGCTACTGCCGCGCCCTGATGGGCAACCACGAACTGCTCTTCCTCGGCGCCGCCAAGTACGGCGACGAGCCCGTCCAGTCCACCGCCGGCACCGCCTCCTTCCTCGCCGCCTGGCGGCTCAACGGAGGCCAGCAGAGCGACCTGGACCGGCTGGAGGCGCACCACATCAGCTGGCTCTCCCGGCTGCCCGCCATGGCGGTCGAGGACGGCCACCTGCTGCTGCACTCCGACACCACCGCGTACCTGGAGTACGGCGAGTCCATCCCCGACGTCAACGACGCGGTGCACGGCCTGCTCGCCGACGGCAGCGTGGACGAGTGGTGGGACTGCTTCCGCCGCTTCACCAAGCGGTTCGCCTTCCGCGGCGACGCCGGCCCGATGGCCGTCCACGAGCTGCTGGACACCTACGGCGGCAGCCGGATCGTGCACGGGCACAGCCCCATCCCGTACCTCACCGGCGCGGTGCACAACGACGACGGCCAGCCGCCGCACATCCCCGGGCCGTACGTGTACGCGGACGACCTCGCGGTGGCGATGGACGGCGGCGTCACCATGGAGGGGCGGCTGCTGGTCGCCCGGCTGCCCATCGGCTGAGGCGCGCGGCCGCTCCATCGGCCGGATCGCCCTCCGGCTGCCGACCGATCGTCAACCGACCATCGCCGTAGAACAGTTGTTCCCGGCGCTCGGGCGGTCGCACGCGCGCGTCCCGGGGCGCGAAATTCCGGAAACCGACTGTCAGCCCGGGCGCGCCCGCCCCTACCATGAGGCACACCACACCCGGCCGCCCGTCCGGCGGCCCGCCTCCGCGCCCGTTTCGGCGTCCTGAGGGCCGCGCGCCCCCGGGGCGGAGCGAACGGGGTCCGCACGAACGGGGTCCCCATGTCCAACCCCCCGCCACTGCTCGCCGAGGACCGCCCGGAGTACGAGCGCCTCCTCACGGAAGCCCTGCGCGACCGCGCCGTCCTCACCGCCCTGCGCGCACCCGGCGCGCTCACCACCGACCAGCTGCGCATCCGCGCCCTGCGCGACGCCGACCGCGTCAACGCCGCGGCCGCCACCGAGTACACCCACTACACCCGGCTGCGCGAGAGCCTGCACAGCACGCCCCCGCCGCCGCCCGGCAGCGAACCGGCCGCCCCCGGGCTGCTCAGCCAGCTGCGCTCCGGGGGCGGCGGTGCCGGACTGTTCCCCGTCCTCACCGTGCTCACCCCGATCCTGGCCTGGGCCGCCGCCCTGTTCCTGCTGCTGATCGGCTACCTGCTGCGCGCCGCCGGTCCGAACCTCGCCCTCGCCCGCTCCCTGGTCACGGCCGGGTGGGTGGCCCTCGCCGCCGGGGTCGCCGCGATGGCCATCGGCGTCATCGGGCTTCTGCTCACCGCCCTGCGCGAAGGCGCCGCGACCGCCCCGGCCGGCACCGACCCGGAGCTCGCCGCCGAACTCGGCGACGCCCACCGCGAGTGGCGCGGCGCGCTGCGCGAGCGCGGAATCCTCCCGTACCTGCTCGACGCGCTGCCGCCGGTGCCGGGCCCGGCCGCCCGGCCCGACCACGACGGCCCGGGCCACGAGAGCCCCGACCACGACGGCCCCGACCACGACGGCCCGGGCCACGAGGGCCCCGACTTCAGCAGCCCCGGCTACACCTCGCCCGCGTTCACCAGCCCCGGCCCCGAGGGGCTGACCGACCCCCGGGGCCGCACGACC
>NZ_JBIVVI010000225.1:0-9295 GCF_044757675.1 Kitasatospora sp. NPDC091257 | reverse complement strand
GGGTGGGCGCACGTCCGTGGCGCGCGCCCCTGGGTGCGCCCCGTACGGCCGGGCATCGGGGGTGCCCGGCCTATACGCTGAGGTGATGGATCGGTACGCGGCGCTGTTGGGCTGACCGCTGGCTGAGGGAGAGCGCACAACGATGGCCGGACGACGTCGCAAGAACACCGGGGCTTCGGCGGGGGAGGGCGCGGCAGAGGCGGTGCTGCCCGCGGACCTGGAGCTCCAGGACCTCTACGGGGCGTTCGCCGCGCACGGGCTGGACGACGAGGACCTGGACGACGCGGCCGTCCTGGTCCCGCCGGTGAAGCTGCCCGCCGAGCGGGAGCTGGCCGAGCAGGCGAAGGCCGTACCGATGTTCGGGTACGCGCTGGCGCTGGCCCGCTGGGCCGCCCCGCACCGGGAAGTGGACGAGTTCGGCGACCTGGTCGAGGCGGACCGGGCACCCGCGGCCCGGCTGCTGGGCCTGGCCCCGGCCGAGGGCGAGGTGCCCGAGGAGGCCGAGGTCGAGGCACTGCGGGCCTGGTCGCTGGCCTGCGACCTGGACCTGGTGGAGCTCGGCACGACCGCGGACGGCGAGCACGTCGCCGTCCCGGGCCCGGACCTGGAACCCGCCGAGCAGGGCGACCCGGAGACCGTCCTGGAGCTGTGGCTGACCGCCGCCGGGATCGTCCGGGAGCTGGCCGTCGAGGCGGACTCCGTCCCGGAGGGGGCCGAGGGATCGGCGGAACCGGCCGGGGACGGCGCGGACGAGGAGGAGGACGAGGACGGGCTCTCCGAGGTCGAGGAGGCCCGCGACGAGGCCGCCGAGCTGCTGGACGAGGCCCTGCAGGTGCTCTACGAGACCACCGCCTTCGCCGAGCCGGGCAACGAGACCGTGCCGCTGGGCGTGCTGGCCGCGCTGCTGGTCGTCCCGGAGGGCGAGGAGCCCAGCGAGGAGCTGCTCGGCGACATCACGGACGTGATGGTCGCGCTGGACCCGATGCTGGGCGACCTCGCCGAGCTCGGCCTGCTGGACTACCGCCCGATCGACCCCGAGCTGTTCGACGAGGAGGACGGCGAGGAGTCCGCCGCGGTCGGCGAGGAGCCGCTGGACGAGGAGGAGTCGGCCCGCTTCGGGCTGGTCCGGCTCACCCCGCTCGGCCAGTACGGCATCCGCCAGTGGTTGCTGGAGGACGGCTACGACGCCCCGCTGGTCGGCGACCTGGCCCGGGGGAACGCGGCCGAGCTGCTGCGCGGGGTGTGCGAGTCCGCCAACGTGCTGCCGGAGGAGGAGCTGCGGGTGTGGACCGCCGACCGGGAGCCGGTGGCGGCGGCGCGCGAGCTGCTCGCGGCGGCGCGCGGCACCGACGGCTACGGCCCGCTGCGCCGGATGCTCTGCGTCTCGGCGCTCAACCTGCTCGGGCCGGACGCGGAGCCGGCCGTCCGGGAGGCCATGGACGACCCGGAGCTGGGTGGCGCGGCGCGGGCCTGGCTGGCCGCGCAGGGCGCGACGGACGTGCCGGTGCCGGACCGGGCGATGGCGCTGTGGACGGTGGTCGACACCTTCGCCGCCCAGCTGCTGGACAACGGCGGGGACGCCGAACTGCTCCGCGAACTGATCACCGACCTGCCGGTGAACGGCGATCCGGCCGGGTGGTTCGGCGAGCTGTGGCGGGTCGACCACCCGTACACGGCGGACGTCCTGGAGGCGATCGGGGAGCTGCACCCGGACCGGGCGGTGGCCAAGGAGGCGCGCAAGGCCGCCTTCAAGGCGCGCTCCAGGAGCTGAGCCTCCCGGCCTTCACGGAGTGCGCCGAACCGGGCCCGGGTCACGGAAGGTCCAGCGAGCCGTCCTCGGTGAAGGGGAAGAACGGGTTGTGGGCCAGCTCCCAGAGGTGGCCGTCCGGGTCCTCGAAGTAGCCGGAGTAGCCGCCCCAGTCGGTCGGGACCGGCGGCTTGACCACCACGGCGCCGGCCTCCACCGCCGTCCGCAGCGCGGTGTCCACCAGGGCGGGGGACTCCAGGTTCACCGCGAGGGTGACGCCGCGGAAGGAGGGCTCGCCGGCGGCGGGCACGCCCGCGTCGGCGGCCAGTTCCTCGGTGGGGAAGAGCCCGAGCGCCGAGTCGGCGGTGCGGAACCAGACGATCTCCGGGCTGGAGGCGGCGGAGCGCTTCCAGCCGAGCGACTCGTAGAAGCGGGCGCTGCGGTCGAGGTCGGTCACCCCGAGGGTGACGATGCTGATCCGGGCGGGGAAGGCGCCCTGCCGGGTCCGGTCCTGGGCGGCGCCGTCGTGCGCCGCCCCGTTCTGTGCTGCCTCGTTCTGTGCTGTCATGCCGCCAGGTTAGGGAGGGCCGCTGACAACCGGGCGTCCTGACACGGCCACCACCCCCGTCCGGAGGCGGAGCTGATGACCCGGCAGCTGCGGGCACGTAAGGTGGCGTCAGTGGTGCGGGTGCGAGGAATCGGGGGTGCGGCACAGGATGATGCGGGAGAACGGCGGCAGGCACCAGAAGCGGAACACCGGGCCCTCGGGGTCCGTCCCGGCTCCGGACCGGCCGGTCCGGGAGGACCGTTTCGCCGGTCGGCCCGCGGAGCGCGGCGCGGACCGGACCGCGGAGCAGCCCGCCGACCGGCCGTCGGGCCGGGCGGCCGAACCGCCCGTGGACCGGACCGCCGGCCGGCCCGTCGACCCGTTCGCCGATCAGGAGGCTTTCTCCCGCCGGACCCTGGCGGCGGCCGACTTCCCGGTGTACGGCGTGGTCGCCGGTCGAACGATGGCCGGAGACGTGCGGACCGGTGAACCGGCGGCCGGTGACGTGCGGACCGGTGACGCGGCGGCCGATGACGCGGTGGACGGTGAGGCGCTGGCCGCCTTCGAGACCTCCGGCGGCGAGCTGCGCTGGGTCGAGGTCCAGTGCGGTGACTGGCGCTCGGCGGCCGGCCCGTACGTCACCGTGCGCACCTACCGGCCGGGCGCCGACCGGGGCGAGCGGCTGCCCGAGCTGGAGGACCTGGTCGAGGACGAACGGGACCGCGTCTACGAGCAGTTGGGCATCGACGAGGGCGACGGGCCGGGCCGGGTACGGGCGTTGCGCGCGTGGATCACGGTCGACGGCGAGCCCTGCGCGGTGGAGGTGCACGAGGACCGGCCGGTGCCGGAGCCCGGCGCCCCGGCGGCGCCCGGGCCGGAGGCGGTGTGGGCCGGGCGACTGCGGGTCGGCGGGCTGACCGTGACGGTCTGCGGGCGCGGGGTGGCCCCCGGCGCGGTGGAGCTCGGCTCGATCGGCGACTTCGAGCGCTGCCTGCGCGGACGCACCGGACTGCTGCGCGACCTGGCCGCCCGGCGGGCCCGCCACGTGCCGGTCGAGGAACGCGAACTGCCGCCCGCCGTCGGGATGGAGGCGCACCGGGCGCTGATCGCGCAGACCGTCGCCGAGTCCGCCGCGATCGAGGCGCAGGTGCGGGTCGGGCGCACGCCGCGGCTGCCGCGCGGGCTGCGCGGGGACGTCGGCGCGGTGCGCTGGGAGACGGCGGTGCGCCAGCAGATGCGGCTGGCCACCGAGACCCGGGAGGAGGCCGCGGCGGCGGTGACCTCGATGGTGAACCACCTCAACCGGCTGTCCCAGCAGACGCACTGGCTGGTCGGTACGGCGGAGGGCGAGGCGGCCGTCGAGGAGGTGGTCCGGTACACGGTGTTCGCGAGCGAGGTGGCGAGCCTGCCGGCGCAGCGGGCCTGGGCGCAGCTGTGGCGGGAGCGGCCGGGCGGCGGCGGGGCGGGCGTGTGGGAGGAGCAGCGGCTGTCCGAGCAGCTGTGGCTGGCGGCCTGGGAGCAGTGGCGGGCGGCGCGGCACTGACGGGCTGTCGGCCCGAGCGGCGTCCGACGGAGCGCCCCTCCGACGGGGACCGGCGTAAAGCCGAGGTCATGTGAAGGTCATCGGTCGGCAAATGGCCGCCTGGGCGTGAGGTGGACGTCATGCCGGGTTCACCCGTCCGGCGGAGCCTGCTGGGCGTCGGCATCCCGCACCGACGCCCCCGCTCATCCTCAGGAGTTGCTGCCATGTCGCTGTCCCGCCGGGACTTCGTCAACCGTTCCACCCTCGTCGGGGCCGGCGTGCTGATCGCCGGCAGCGCCGAGGCGCTGGCCAGCGCCCCGGGCGCGATCGCCGCCCCGGTCGGCGGCGAGGCCCCGGTCGCCGCGGCCGCCGGGACCAACTCGGCCGCCGGCACCGCCGTCGGCTACGGCCCGCTGGTCCAGGACCCGGGCGGCCTGCTGTCCCTGCCGAAGGGCTTCTCGTACAAGGTCCTCAACCGGGCCGGCGTCACCAAGCTGCGCACCGGCGAGTTCACCCCGAGCAACCACGACGGCACCTCCGCCTTCGAGGACGAGCGCGGCGGCAACTACATGGTCGTCAACCACGAGCTGGCCGGCGCCCGCGCCAACTGGCCGCACCCGGTGCCGCTGACCGAGGGCCACGTCTACGACCCGGGCGCGGCCGGCGGCTGCACCATCGTGCACGCCAAGCGGGACGGCTCGGTCGAGCAGTGGGTCGGCATCGCGGGCACCGCCACCAACTGCGCCGGCGGCGTGACCCCGTGGGGCACCTGGCTGTCCGGCGAGGAGACCGAGGACAAGGCCGGCAAGAACGGCTTCACCAAGGACCACGGCTACATCTTCGAGGTCGACCCGTTCGACGACGACTACAACCGCGACCCGCAGCCGGTCAAGGCCTTCGGCCGCTACGCCCACGAGGCCGTCGTGGTGGACCCCAAGCGCGGCCAGGTCTACCTGACCGAGGACGCCTCGAACCCGAACGGCCTGCTGTTCCGCTGGACCCCGCCGGCCGGCTTCCAGCACGGCCGCTACAAGCTGCGCCGGCTGGCCGCCGACGCCGGTGTGCTGGAGGCCTTCAAGGTCTTCGACGCGCAGGGCAAGTTCATCGACGACCTCTCCCGCGCCACCGCGGTCGGCACCACCTACGGCGTGGACTGGGTCAAGGTCGCGGACCGCGACGCCAGGACCGTCTCGGTGCGCAAGCAGTTCAAGGACGGCGAGGTCACCCGCGCCCGGAAGCTGGAGGGCATGTGGTGGGGTGACGGCGGCTTCTACTTCGTCTCCAGCTTCGCCCGCTCGGAGAGCCCGCTCCAGCACGACGGCCAGGTCTGGTTCTACAACCCGGCCCGCCGCACCATCACCCTGAAGGTCCTGCTGGGCGTCAACACCGACGTCTGGGGCGACCACGACAACTTCGACGGCCCGGACAACATCACCGTGTCGCCGTACGGCGGCATCGTGATCTGCGAGGACGGCGAGGGCGTCTCGCACCTGTTCGGCGCCACCGAGGAGGGCCTGGTCTTCCCGATCGCCCGCAACGAGCTGAACATCGGCACCGCCGAGAAGCCCGAGTTCAGCGAGTTCACCGGGGTGACCTTCTCGGACGACGGCAAGACCCTCTTCGCCAACATCCAGACCCCGGGCATCCAGCTGGCCATCAGCGGCCCGTGGCGCCGGCTGAACGAGCACAAGCGCGGCCAGGGCTACGGCGAGTGACCCTCCGAGTGTGAAGGGCTGCCCGCGGACCACTCGTCCGCGGGCAGTCGCAGTTGCAGCATGGCCAGCAGGCGCTGCTGCGGCTGGGCGAGGTCGATGCCGGTCAGCTGCTCGGCCCGGCGGACCCGGTAGCGCAGGGTGTTGGGGTGGATGTGCAGGGCGTCCGCGGCCACCCGGACCTCGCCGAGCGCGTCCAGCCAGGCCAGCACCGACTCGGCGAGCCGGGTGCCGTGCCGGCGGTCGTACGCGGTGAGCGCGGTCAGCCGCGGGTCGCGCAGGCCGGAGCGTTCCTGGAGCAGCGCCAGCATCTCGCTGACCAGCACCTCCGCCTGGACGTCGATCAGCGCCGCGACGTCGAGGTCCACCCCGCCGCGGCCCATCGCGTCCAGGATCCGGTCCGCCTGCGCGCGGGAGTCGGGCACCTGGGCCAGGCCGTCGACGGTCGAGCCGATCGCGGCGCGCAGCGGGACGCCCAGGTGCTCGCGGGCGGCCGTCACCACCTCGGAGGCCCAGTCGCGCACGGTGGTCATCGGCAGGCCGGGCGGCAGCTCGGGCAGCAGCACGTACACCCGGGACTCGATCGGGGCGAGCAGCGCGGTGCGGTGCCGGGC
The DNA here is from genome assembly GCF_044757675.1 of Kitasatospora sp. NPDC091257. Classification (NCBI taxonomy): domain Bacteria; kingdom Bacillati; phylum Actinomycetota; class Actinomycetes; order Kitasatosporales; family Streptomycetaceae; genus Kitasatospora; species Kitasatospora sp. NPDC091257. The sequence goes on along the minus strand of NZ_JBIVVI010000225.1, from coordinate 3,153 downwards.
CGCGGTGTGCACCGAGATCAGGCCGGTGACGTCGGAGCGGTGCAGCGCGTCCGTGGTGCGCGCGCTGTAGGCCAGCACGGTGGCCGGGCGGCGCAGGTCCAGGCCGAGGTGGGTGGCGAGCGACTGGGGGCCGGTGGAGCCCTCCAGCAGGCCGGTGAGCAGGGTCTGGGTGAGCCGGACGTCGGCGGACAGCTCCCGGCGGCGGCGCACCAGCTGGGCGGCCGCGACCCGGGCGGCGCCGACCAGGGACTGCTCGGCCAGCGGGGCCAGCGGCTGGGCGCCCTCCTGCACCCAGATGGTGCCGAGCGGCTGCGCCCCGGCCCGGATGCCGACCGCCAGGCGGCGGCGCAGGCCCAGCTCGGGGTGCGGCTCGACCGCGATCGGGGCGTCCGAGCTGCGCAGGTGCTGGAAGATCCCCCACTCGCGGAGCTTGGAGAGGTACGGCTCCGGGCCCTGCCAGCCGAGGATGGACAGCCGGCGCAGGTCGTCGACCTCGTCGGAGTCGGAGGACCGGGAGTAGGCCAGCACCCGGCTGGAGGTGTCCTCGATCGAGACGATGCCGTTGGTGAGCACGGCGACGGTCTGGGCGAGGGAGAAGAGGTCGCCGGCGTTGGGTTCGGGGGAGCCGGGGGTGTCCGGGGCGTCCGGGCCGGCGATGATCGCCCGGGCGAGCGAGTCGAGGTGCTCCCAGCGGGTCTCGCGGCGCACCGAGAGCAGGGCGACGCCCGCGTCGGTGGCGGCCTCGCGCAGCGCGTCGGCCTGGCCGGGGCCGTCCAGCTTGACCGCGACGGCGGCGGCCCCGGCCCGGCCGGCCGCGCGCAGGGCGGGCAGGGCGGCGCGGCCGCGGGCGCCGATCGCGAGGACGAGTTCGCCGGGGGCGGCGGTCGGCGGGTCCTCCGGGTCGAGGATGGCGACGTCGCGCACCGCGACGTCCAGGCCCTGCGGGGCGGCCTGCAGTTCGACCAGCGGTTCGCCGAGGGACATCAGGAGTTGACGGAGCGGCAGGCCGGAGGTGGTCACGCCGGTCCTCCTTCATCCGCCCGGACAACGTTTCGCGGTCGATTTTAGCCGGGCGGACAGAGTTCGGGGCTGTCGTCGGGCGGAAGGCCGTCCGTGACCCCGCCGGCGCACCGGGTGCGCCGTCCGCGCACCGTTCGGCGGCCGAGCGCCGGAGTGCGAGCCGGTGGCCGGGGCCAGGAGCGTGAGCCGGTGGTGCACGGAGGTGTGAACCATGGGGTGGGAGGGGACGATTCGTGACCGCGGCGTGACCAGGTTCGTCGGGCCGGACAACGCCGTACGGGGGAATTTAGCCGCGCGGCCAATCAAGTGGCCCGGTGGCCAGGAATAGCGTTCGTGCTGTGGTCGGCGTGCAACCCGCGCCGGCAGTCCCCCCGCACTGAACGAAGGAGAGCGTGCGCTCTATGGACGCTGTGACCCAGGTCCCCGCGCCGGTGAACGAGCCGGTCCACAGCTACGCCCCCGGGAGCCCGGAACGGGCTCGCCTGGAGGCCAAGCTGAAGGAGCTGGGCGGCCAGGAGCCGGTCCAGCTGACCATGACGATCAACGGTGAGCGCCGGATGGGCGGCGGCACCGAGATCCACGTCGTCCAGCCGCACAACCACGCGGCTCGGCTCGGCACCCTGCGCAACGCCACCCAGGCCGACGCGCAGGACGCCATCGACACTGCCCTGGCCGCTGCCCCGGCCTGGCAGGCGCTCTCCTTCGACTCGCGCGCCGCGATCTTCCTCAGGGCCGCCGACCTGCTGGCCGGCCCCTGGCGCGAGACCCTGGCCGCCGCCACCATGCTCGGCCAGTCCAAGACCGCCCAGCAGGCCGAGATCGACACCCCCTGCGAGCTGGTCGACTTCCTGCGCTTCAACGTGCACTTCGCCCGCCAGATCCTGGCCGAGCAGCCGATCTCCTCGGAAGGCGTGTGGAACCGCAGCGACCACCGCCCGCTGGAGGGCTTCGTCTACGCGATCACCCCGTTCAACTTCACCGCGATCGCCGGCAACCTGCCGACCGCGCCCGCGCTGATGGGCAACGTGGTGCTGTGGAAGCCCTCCCCGACCCAGCAGTTCTCCGCGCACCTGCTGATGCAGCTGCTGGAGGAGGCCGGCCTGCCCAAGGGCGTCATCAACATGGTCACCGGCGACGGCCTGGCCGTCTCCGAGGTCGCGCTCAAGCACCCGGCGCTGGCCGGCATCCACTTCACCGGCTCCACCGCCACCTTCCAGCACCTGTGGCGCGAGGTCGGCAACAACATCGCCGGCTACCGCACCTACCCGCGGATCGTCGGCGAGACCGGCGGCAAGGACTTCCTGGTCGCCCACCCGTCCGCCGACCCGAAGGTCCTGAAGACCGCGATGACCCGCGGCGCCTTCGAGTTCCAGGGCCAGAAGTGCTCGGCGCTGTCGCGGGCCTACGTCCCGGCGTCGATCTGGGCCGGCCTCAAGGACGAGTTCGCCGCCGAGGTCGAGGGCCTCACCATGGGCGACGTCAGCGACCTGAGCAACTTCATGTCGGCCGTCATCGACGACCGCTCCTTCGCCAAGAACAAGGCAGCCATCGACCGCGCCCAGGCCGACCCGCAGGTCGAGGTCCTCGCCGGCGGCACCTACGACGACTCGGTGGGCTACTTCGTGCGCCCGACCGTCCTGGTCTGCCAGGACCCGGCGAGCGAGTACTTCAAGGACGAGTACTTCGGCCCGATCCTGGCCGTGCACGTCTACGAGGACGAGAAGTACGAGGAGATGCTGGCCCAGATGGAGTCGGTGTCCCCCTACGGCCTGACCGGCTCGATCATCTCCCAGGACCGCGCCGCGGCCCAGGACGCGATGCACAAGCTGCGCTTCGCGGCCGGCAACTTCTACATCAACGACAAGCCGACCGGCGCCGTCGTCGGCCAGCAGCCCTTCGGTGGCGGCCGGGCCTCGGGCACCAACGACAAGGCGGGCGCCAAGCAGAACCTGGCGCGCTGGACCTCCACCCGCTCGGTCAAGGAGACCTTCGTCCCGCCGACGGACTACCGCTACCCGCACATGGGCTGACCAGCCCCGTGCCGCTGATCGTACGGCTCGTCCAGTAGCCACCGGTCACCCGCGACGCCCGGTCCCGCAGCCGGGCGCCGCCCGCCGGGGCGGCGGGGCCCAC
>NZ_JBIVVI010000224.1:0-9304 GCF_044757675.1 Kitasatospora sp. NPDC091257 | reverse complement strand
TTACGCCCAGCCCCCGGAGCCCTTGGCGGGGGGGGGATCCGGGGCCGCTTCCACGGGGCTTCCCGGCTCAGGAGGCCGGGCCCACCCGGACGGTGGTGATCTTCCCGCCCTGGGACTCCCGGACGACCTCGATCTTCGTGTTGGTGTCCGGCACCTTCACCGTCAGCTGCGGCGTGGCCGGGTCGCCGTAGACCCCGGTGCGGTCGTTGAAGACCGGAACGGCCGGCTTCGACGGGATGCGCACCGCGACGCCGCCCTTGTGCAGGGTGAACGGCGTGGTCGGCTTGAGCGAGAAGGTCGCGTCGTAGGTCTGCGCCCGCCCGTTGACCAGCGTCCCGTCGGCGAAGCGGATCGGCGCCGGGCGGGCGTCGATCGGCAGGATCAGCCCGCCGCCGGGGTGGTCCTTGGTGTTGTTGTCACCGTACGAGGTGTCCCACAGCCAGATCAGGACGCCCTCCTGGTACGGGTAGTTGTCCACCACGTTGGCCTTGCCCGCGACGCCGCTGTAGCCGAAGTTGTACGGGCCGGTCTTCAGGAACGCCCCGTAGCCGGTGTAGCGGCGGTTCTCGGCGAGGTACGCGCGCGGGTGCTGCTTGACGGCGGTGCGGCCGTCGATGGCGGTGAAGCCGTTGGCGGTCCAGCCGTTCGCGCCGTTCTCGGCGCCGTCGGTGAACAGCTCGGCGCCGCCGGCGGTGGCCTTGACGGCGTCCACCAGGACGCCCCGGCCGTGGGTGTTGCTGTCCGAGGTGACGTGGAAGCGCAGCCGGACCTGCCGGCCGAGGTAGCCGTCCAGCGGGATGTGCAGCTGCTTGTAGGCGCCGGACGCGCCGCTCAGGCCGGGGGTGTTGGCGCTGGTGTTGCCGATCGGGGCGCCGTCCACGGTGCCGCCGAGGGCGGTCCAGTGCTTGCCCTCGTCGGTGGAGGCCTCGACGGTCAGGAAGTCGTAGTCCTGCTCGGTGTCGTACCAGACCGCCGCGTCCAGGGCGGCCGGACCGGCGGCGGTGCGCAGGTCGACGTCCCGGGTCAGGGAGTTGTCCTGGTTGTCGCCGGTGTCGCTCCACCACTGCCTGGCGCCCTCGTACGGGTCGGCGAGGTCGGTGCGGGTGGTGCCGTCCGGCAGGTGGACCAGGACGGCCTGGGCCTGGTCGGTGTTGTAGCTGCTCACGCCGAGGGCGTGGGTGGAGCGGGTGGCGGCCTGCGCCTCGTCGTAGTCGAGCCAGCCGAACTGCAGCTTGCTCCAGGCGTCGAGGTCGCCGGGGTAGCCGCCGGTGGTGTTCGGGCCCTTGCCCAGGTACGAGCCGGAGGACATCAGCGACCAGAAGTTGACGCTGTTGTCACCGCCGTTGGTGGGGTAGAGGTCGGGCAGGCCGAGGTTGTGGCCGTACTCGTGGGCGAACAGGCCGACGCCGCTGTTCTCGCCCCCCTGGACGTAGTCGTAGACGTACAGGCCGGTGTCGCCGACGGGGGCGCCGCCGATCTTGTTGCCCTCCGGGCCGGTCTGCCCGGTCGCGTCCGGGAAGGTCCAACTGCGGTGCGCCCACAGTGCGTCGGCGCCCTGGGCGCCGCCGCCCCAGGTCTCGTCCACGCCCGCGTGCACCACGACGACGTTGTCCAGGTAGCCGTCCGGCTGGGCGAACTCGCCGTCCTTGTCGTGGTCGTAGCGGTCGTAGACGTCGTACTGGGCGAGCTGCGCCTTGATGTCGGTGGCGGAGCGGCCCTTGGCGATCTCGCCGTCGTACCAGGCCTTGACGGCGTCCCGGACGAACTCCTGCCCCTGGGTCCAGGCGCCGGAGCCCTGCGGGCCCTTGTTGCTGCCGTAGCGGGCCTCGTTGTACGGGAGGGTGACCCAGTCGCTGACGGTGCCCTCGACGTCGTACCGGCCGGAGGACTGGGTGCGGTAGTAGTTGCGCATCGACACGGCGCCGGGCGAGTCGTCGAAGAACAGCTTCTGGTAGTAGTCGCGGTTGAAGTCCTGCGACCACAGGGTGTGGTTGTCGTCCTTGCCCGGCTTGGGGATCAGGTTGTGGGCCGGGCCGGGGGTGCCGCCGTAGCGGGGCTGGCCGTTCCACTGGGTGGTGGTGTCCACCTCGTCGCCGAACTGGGCGAGGATCACGAAGACCTTGTCCGTGCGCTGGTGCGCGAGCTGGACGTAGTCGTTGCCGATCTTCACCTTCGCCGGGGCCCGCTTGCCGGCGCTCTTGGCGACGGAGCCCTTGTTGAGCTGCTCCAGGGCCTTGCCGCGCAGCGCCTGGCGCTCGCGCTCCTGCGGGGCCAGCGGGGCGGGCGGGGCCTCGGCGCCCTGTTCGGCGTCGGCCTGGGCCGCGGCGAGGGTGGCGGGGGTCGGGGGTGCGGCCTGGGCGGGGGTGCCCAGCAGGGTGGCCGCTATCGCGCCGGTGGTGAGCGCGGCGGCGAGGGCGGCGGACAGTCTGCGCAACTGACCGGTCCTTTCGGGGGGGATGGGGGTCCTTCAGGTCATCAGTCGGTGAAGCGCAGGTAATATTTCACATGTGACGGGTCACGTGGAAGAGGTGTGGAGCAAGCGGAAGGGCGCCGCACCAGGAGGTACGACGCCCTTGGCCTGCCGGACCGTCAGCCGGTGGTGTATTCCAGGGCCACGCTGACCACCACCAGTGCGCCGTGGACCAGCGCGAGGGTGCTCCGCCCGGTGGCGTGCAGGGCGAGCTCCAGCCCGGAGGCGAGTCCGGCGTTGCCCGCGGTCAGTGGCGTCCACTGCCGCTGCCCGACCGGCCCGGGCGGCGATCGTGCGGAGCGTCGCAGCCCGGCCCGGGCGGTGCAAAGGACTACCCCAGGGACGCCCGCAGGAAGGCGAGTTCGGCCTCGGCCAGCTGCTCCATCAGGCCGCCCGGGGTCATGTGGGTGGCCCCGGGCAGCGGCAGCACGCTGTGCGGCCGGCCGGCCCTGGTGAGCGCCTGGGAGAGCAGCAGGGTGTGCGAGGGGTGGACGTTGTCGTCGGCCAGCCCGTGGATCAGCAGCAGCGGCCTGGCCAGGCCGGGCGCGTCGGTGATCAGGCAGTCGTCGGCGTAGCCCTCGGGGTTGTCCTGCGGCAGGCCGAGGTAGCGCTCGGTGTACGCGGTGTCGTAGAGCCGGAAGTCGGTGGGCGGGGCGCCCGCGCAGGCGGCGTGGAAGACGTCCGGGCGGCGCAGGACGGCGAGCGCCGCGAAGTAGCCGCCGTAGGACCAGCCGCGCACGCCCACCCGGCCGAGGTCGAGGTCCGGGTGCTGTTCGGCGAGCGCGTGCAGGGCGTCGACCTGGTCGTCCAGCGCCACCTGGGAGAAGCGGCGGAAGATGGTGCGGGTGAACGCGGGGGAGACGAACGGGGTGCCGCCGTTGTCGACGGTGACCACCGCGAAGCCCTGGTCGGCCCACCACTGCTTGAGCTGCCAGCGGCGCGGCTCGTTGGCCACCGCCTGGTAGCCGGGCCCGCCGTAGACGTCCAGCAGGACGGGCAGCCGCCGGCCCGGGACGTGGTCGCGCGGGTAGACCACGGCGCTGGGCAGGGCGCGCCCGGTGACCCGGGCGAGTCGCGGCTCCACCCGGTGGGGCAGCGCGGCGCTGTGGTCGGTGAGCGGCAGCTCGCGGCCGTCGCGGCTGACGACGCGCCGCACGCCCTCCGGGCCGGCCGAGGTGAGCAGCAGGGTGTCGGCGGTGGCGAGGGCCGTGTGGGTGCCGGGGCCGGAGGCGAGCGGCTCGGGGGCGCCGCCGTCCGGGTCGACCAGGTGGACGTACTGGTCGAAGGGGTCGCCCTCGCCGGTCTCGCAGAGCAGTCGGCCGTTCAGCCGGCCGACGACCCGGCGGATCTGCAGGCCGGTGGTGTCCAGGGGCTTGCCGTCCAGCGCGAGGCCGCGGGCCTGCGGGGTGTCGTGGACGGTGAGCAGCCGGCCGTCGGCCAGCCGGGCGGGGGTGCCGGGCAGGTCGTCCACCCAGAACTCGTCGGTGGTGCGGGAGAGTTCGGTGCTCGTGCCGGTGGCCGGGTCGGCGCTCAGCAGCAGCACGTTCTGCTGGAGGCGGTCGGCGACGGTGAGCAGCACCTCCTCGGTGGAGGCCCAGGAGGCGGCGCAGACGTACGGGAACTCCTCGGCGTCCCACCGCAGTCGGACCCGGGTGCCGTCGAGGCCGAGGACCCAGAGCTGGACGTCCGCGTTGGGGCCGCCGGCCTGCGGGTAGGCGAAGTCCTCGGGCGCCTCGCCGGGGTGCGCCGGGTCGGCGAAGTAGCGCCGGGGGACGGCGGATTCGTCCACCCGGGCGGCCAGCAGCGCGCCGCCGTCCGGGCGCCACCAGTGGCCGCGGGAGCGGCCGAGCTCCTCGGCGGCGGCGAACTCGGCGACGCCCCAGCGGGCGCCGTCGGCGGGGGAGAACGGTTCGAGGGCCGGGGTGACGTACAGGGCGTCCTCGGCGACGTAGGCGACGCGCTGCCCGGTGGCGTCCGGCCGGGGGTCGAACGCGGGCCCGGCGACGGGGAGTTCGTCGCTGGTGCCGGCGGTGGTGTCGGTGCGGAACAGCCGGCCGTCCAGGGTGAAGACGGCGGTGGCGAGGTCGGCGGTGGCGGCGTACGTGCCGATGCCGGCGGCGACCAGCCGGGTGCGCTCGCGCAGCCGGCGCTCGACGACGGGCAGGTCGTCGCGGCGGCCGGTGCGGCCGGGCAGCAGCGCGGCCGGGTCGGCGACCAGGCGCTCCTCGCCGGTCGCGGTGTCGAGCAGGTGGAGGCGGTCGACCGGATCCTCCGGACCGGTGGAGCGGAGCAGCAGCAGCCGGGTACCGTCCTCGGCGAGGGTGTACGCACGCGGCGCGCCGAAGGCGAACCGGCCGGTACGGGCGCTGAGGGCAAGGAAGGCGTCGGTGTTGGTCACGGCCCGATGGTGGTCGCGAGGTGTGGGCCCCGACCAGTAGTCTGTCATGTGAAATGTCACACATCAGTGAGCGTGCCGGTGTCGACCGGCCCGCCGAGACGTCGAGCCACCGGCGCGCCGACCACCGGTGCGCCGGCCAGCGGAGGAAACCGTGACCGAGGACCTGCGGACCGCCGAACCCCCGGCCCCCCTGCCCGCCGCCGACCGGCTGTTCAGCGTGTCCCCGCGGACCGCGCACCTGAACCACGGCTCGTTCGGCGCCGTTCCCGTCCCGGTGCAGCGGGCGCAGGAGCGGCTGCGCACCGAGCACGAGCGGGACCCGGACGGCTTCTTCGCCGACCTCCCCGCCCGGATCGCCGCCGCCCGCGCCCTTCTCGCCGCCGAGCTGGACACCGACCCGGACCGGCTCGCCCTGGTCGCCAACGTCACCGAGGCGGTCGCGATCGCCCTGGACAGCATCCCGTTCGCCCCCGGCGACCGGATCCTGGTCACCGACCACGGCTACGGCGCGGTGACCCGGGCCGCGGTCCGCAAGGCCGCCGAGACCGGCGCCGACGTGGTGGTCGTCGAGGTGCCGCTGGACGCCCCGGACGAGCAGGCCGTCCGGGAGGCGGTGCTCGCCGCCGTGGACGGACGCACCACCGTCGCGATCCTCGACCAGCTGACCTCGCCCACCGCCCGCCTGGTGGCCGGCCCGGCCCTGCTCGCCGACCTGCGCGCCCGCGGCGTGACCACCGTGGTCGACGGTGCCCACGCCCCCGGCATGCTGCCCGCCCCGATCGATCCGAACGCCGACTTCTGGTTCGGCAACCTGCACAAGTGGGCCTTCGCCCCGCGCGCCACCGGCGTGCTCGCCGTCCGCCCCGAGTGGACCGGCCGGGTGCGCCCGCTGGCACTGTCCTGGGAGCACGACAAGGGCTTCCCGGGCAACGTGGAGTGGCGCGGCACCTGCGACTACACCCCCTGGCTGGCCGCCCCGGCCGGCTTCGAACTGCTGCGCGACCTCGGCCACGCGGAGGTCGCCGCCCACAACACGGCCCTCGCCGCGTACGGCCGCCGGGTGCTGGCCGAGCGGGCCGGCCTGGCACCGCTGCCCGCGACCCCCGGGGTCTGGATGAGCACCGTCCGGCTGCCGGACGGGTTCGGCGAGACCGAGCCGCAGGTGAAGGCGCTGATGGCCGAGGTGTGGCACCGGCTCGGCACCCGGATCGCCGTCCGCCCGTGGGCCGGCGGCGGGGTGCTGCGGGTCAGCGCGCAGCTGTACAACCGGCCGGAGGAGTACGAGCGGCTGGCGAACGGGCTGGTGGAGCTGCTGAAGGGCTGAGCCGGGCCGGGGCCGGGGCCGGGGATGGGGCCGGGGCCGGCCGTCGGTGGTCCCGGTGGTCCCGGTCGTCCAGGTCACGGAAAAACGGTGCTATCGATGTCACTCCTCCCGGGTAACCTCTCGCTGAGATGCGAGATCACACCAACCACACCCGGACGGCGATGAACACCCCCGATCCAGAGCCCCAGGACGACCAGGAGCTCAGCCCCGCCGAGGCGTACGCGGCCAGCCGTCGCCGGGCCAAGGAGCAGGCCACCGCCCTGTACGGCTTCCAGCAGCTCTACGACTTCCCGCTGGACGACTTCCAGCTGGAGGCCTGCGAGACGCTGGAGGCCGGATCCGGCGTCCTGGTCGCCGCCCCCACCGGCTCCGGGAAGACCATCGTCGGCGAGTTCGCCGTGCACCTGGCCCTGGCCGCGGGCCGCAAGTGCTTCTACACCACGCCGATCAAGGCGCTCTCCAACCAGAAGTACGGGGACCTGGTCAAGCGCTACGGCGCCGCCAAGGTCGGCCTGCTCACCGGCGACAACACCGTCAACGGCGACGCACCCGTGGTGGTGATGACCACCGAGGTGCTGCGCAACATGCTCTACGCGGGCTCCAGCACCCTCGACGGCCTCGGCTACGTCGTGATGGACGAGGTGCACTACCTCGCCGACCGCCTCCGCGGCGCCGTCTGGGAGGAGGTCATCATCCACCTCCCCGAGTCGGTCACCCTCGTCTCGCTCTCCGCGACCGTCTCCAACGCCGAGGAGTTCGGCGACTGGCTGGACACCGTGCGCGGCGGCACCAAGGTGATCGTCTCCGAGACCCGCCCCGTGCCGCTGTGGCAGCACGTGATGGCCGGCAACCGGATGTACGACCTGTTCGCCGACCCCGACCGCGACGGCCGCCCCAAGCACAACCTGAAGAACCCCGGCAAGGCCGTCAACCCCGAGCTGGTCCGGCTCGCCCGCTCCGAGCTCGACCGCAACCCGCGCGACCGCTTCGGCCGCGGCCGGGGCCGCTCGATGCCCAACGGCCGGCCCGGCCGGGTCTGGACGCCGAGCCGCGTGGACGTCATCGACCGGCTCGACGCCGAGGGCCTGCTGCCCGCGATCACCTTCATCTTCAGCCGGGCCGGCTGCGAGGCCGCCGTCCAGCAGTGCCTCAGCTCCGGCCTGCGGCTCAACAAGGACGCGGACCGCGCCCGGGTCCGGGCGATCGTCGAGGAGCGCTGCGCCGACATCCCCGACGAGGACCTGCACGTCCTCGGCTACTTCGAGTGGCTGGACGGGCTGGAGCGCGGCATCGCCGCCCACCACGCCGGGATGCTGCCCCGGTTCAAGGAGGTCGTCGAGGAGCTCTTCGTGAAGGGCCTGGTCAAGGCCGTCTTCGCGACCGAGACCCTGGCGCTCGGCATCAACATGCCCGCCCGCTCGGTGGTCATGGAGAAGCTCGTCAAGTGGAACGGCGAGACCCACGCCGACATCACCCCCGGCGAGTACACCCAGCTCACCGGCCGGGCCGGGCGGCGCGGCATCGACATCGAGGGCCACGCCGTGGTCCTCTGGCAGCGCGGCCTCGACCCCGAGGCGCTGGCCGGCCTGGCCGGCACCCGCACCTACCCGCTGAAGTCCTCGTTCCGGCCCTCCTACAACATGGCCGTCAACCTGGTCTCCCAGTTCGGCCGGCACCGCTCGCGCGAGCTGCTGGAAACCTCCTTCGCCCAGTTCCAGGCGGACCGCTCGGTGGTCGGCATCGCCCGCCAGGTGCAGCGCAACGAGGAGGGGCTGGAGGGCTACCGCGAGTCGATGACCTGCCACCTCGGCGACTTCGACGCGTACATGGAGCTGCGCCGCCGGCTCAAGGACCGCGAGAACGAGATGGCCCGCGAGGGCAGCAGCCAGCGCCGCGCGGCCGCCGTCGAGTCCATCGAGCAGCTCAAGCCGGGCGACGTCATCCACGTGCCCACCGGCAAGTTCGCCGGCCTCGCCCTGGTCCTCGACCCGGGCCTGCCGCCGGTCAACCGCTCCGGCCGGGGCGGCCCGCGCCACCCCGACTACCAGGACGGCCCCCGCCCGGTGGTGCTCACCGCCGAGCGGCAGGTCAAGCGGCTCGCCATGATCGACTTCCCGCACCCGGTCGTCGCGATCGAACGGCTGCGCATCCCCAAGTCCTTCAACCCGCGCAGCCCGCAGTCCCGGCGCGACCTCGCCTCGGCCCTGCGCACCAAGGCCGGTCACCTGGAGCCCGAGCGGTTCCGGCGCGGCCGCGCGGCTGCCGCCGACGACCCGGAGATCACCCGGCTGCGCACCGAACTGCGCCAGCACCCCTGCCACGGCTGCTCCGACCGCGAGGACCACGCCCGCTGGGCCGAGCGCTACCACCGGCTGCACCGCGACACCGAACTGCTGGAACGCCGGATGCGCTCGCGCACCCACACCATCGCCCGCACCTTCGACCGGGTCTGCGGACTGCTCACCGACCTCGGCTACCTGCACGGCGACACCGTCACCGACGACGGCAAGCGGCTCGGCCGGCTGTACGGCGAGCTCGACCTGCTCGCCTCCGAATGCATCCGCGAGGGCGTCTGGAGCGGCCTGGCCGCCGCCGAACTCGCCGCCTGCGCCTCGGCGCTGGTGTACGAGGCCCGCCAGTCCGACGACGCCGGCGCCCCCCGGGTGCCGGAGGGCGCGGCCAAGGAGGCGCTCGGCAAGATGGTCCGGATCTGGGGCCACCTGGACGCCCTGGAGGAGCAGCACCGGATCAACACCGCGGAGGGCGTCGGCCAGCGCGAGCCCGACCTCGGCTTCGCCTGGGTCGCCTACCGCTGGGCGCTCGGCCACAACCTCGACCAGGTCCTGCGCGACGCCGACATGCCGGCCGGCGACTTCGTCCGCTGGACCAAGCAGCTGATCGACGTCCTGGGCCAGATCCAGGACGCCGCCGGCGAGGACGTCGAACTCCGCCGGACCGCCCGCAAGGCCGTCGACGGCCTCCGCCGCGGCATCATCGCCTACTCCTCCGTGGGCTAGCCGGACACCTGAAGGGGCCCGCCCGCTCACCCGAGCGCGCGGGCCCTTTCGCTTCCCAGTGATGAGGATGAAGGGGTGGGGAAGCACCAGGCCTG
>NZ_JBIVVI010000223.1:0-9315 GCF_044757675.1 Kitasatospora sp. NPDC091257 | reverse complement strand
TGGCCGGTTTCGCCCCGGCCACCCGGGCCTGGTTCACCGGCGCCTTCTCCGCCCCCACCGCCGCCCAGTCCGAGGCCTGGCGGGCCATCCAGCGGGGGACGGACGTCCTGGTGGTCGCCCCCACCGGCTCCGGCAAGACGCTGGCCGCCTTCCTCTCCGCCCTCGACCGCCTCAGCACCACCCCGCCCCCCGCCGAACCCAGACGCCGCTGCCGGGTCCTCTACGTCTCGCCGCTCAAGGCGCTCGCGGTGGACGTCGAACGGAACCTGCGCGCCCCGCTGGCCGGCCTGCGCCAGGCCGCCGTCCGGCTCGGCCTGCCCGAACCGGAGGTCCAGGTCGCCATCCGCTCCGGCGACACCCCGGCCGCCGACCGCCGCCGCTTCGCGACCCACCCGCCGGACATCCTGATCACCACCCCCGAGTCGCTGTTCCTGCTGCTCACCTCCGCCTCCCGGGAGGCCCTGCGCGGCGTGGACACGGTGATCCTGGACGAGGTGCACGCGGTCGCCGGCACCAAGCGCGGCGCGCACCTCGCGCTCAGCCTGGAGCGGCTGGACGAGCTGCTGGACCGCCCGGCCCGCCGGATTGGCCTGTCCGCGACGGTCCGCCCGGTCGAGGAGGTGGCCCGCTTCCTGAGCCCCCGGCGCGGCGCCGCCGTGGTCCAGCCCGCCTCCGAGAAGGACTTCGACCTCTCGGTGGTCGTCCCCGTCCCCGACCTGGACGACCTGCCCGCCGCTCCGGCCACCGGCGGCTCCGCCGGCACCGACCCGCAGCGGCTGGGGGCACCTCCCGGCCGCCAGGCCGGGGGCGCGTCGATCTGGCCGCACGTCGAGGAGCGGATCGTCGACCTGGTCGAGGCGCACCGCTCGACCATCGTCTTCGCCAACTCCCGCCGGCTGGCCGAGCGGCTGTGCAACCGGCTGAACGAGATCGCCTATGAGCGCGCCACCGGCACCGCCGTCCCCGGGGCGCACGCCCCGGCCGAGCTGATGGGCGGCTCGGGCGCGGCCAAGGGCGCGCCCCCGGTGATCGCCCGGGCCCACCACGGCTCCGTCTCCAAGGAGCAGCGGTCGCTCGTCGAGGAGGAGTTGAAGGCCGGCCGGCTGCCCGCCGTGGTCGCCACCTCCAGCCTGGAGCTGGGCATCGACATGGGCGCCGTCGAGCTGGTCGTCCAGGTCGAGTCCCCGCCCTCGGTCGCCTCCGGCCTGCAGCGGGTCGGCCGGGCCGGCCACCAGGTCGGCGCCGTCTCCACCGGTGTCTTCTTCCCCAAGTACCGGGGGGACCTCGTGCAGTCCGCCGTGGTCACCGAGCGGATGCGGGCCGGCCGGATCGAGTCGCTGCGCATCCCGCGCAACCCGCTGGACGTGCTCGCCCAGCAGCTGGTCGCGATGACGGCCCTGGACGTCTGGCCGGTGGACGAGCTGCTCGCCGTGGTCCGCCGCGCCGCCCCCTTCGCCACCCTCCCGCAGTCCGCGTTCGACGCCGTGCTCGACATGCTGGCCGGCCGCTACCCCTCGGACGCCTTCGCCGAGCTGCGCCCCCGCCTGGTGTGGGACCGGGTGGCCGGCACGGTGACCGGCCGCCCCGGCGCCCAGCGGCTGGCCGTCACCTCCGGCGGCACCATCCCCGACCGCGGCCTGTTCGGCGTCTTCATCGTCGGCACCACCGCGTCCGATTCGAAGACGGGGAAGAAGGGCGGCGGCCGGGTCGGGGAGCTCGACGAGGAGATGGTCTACGAGTCCCGCGTCGGCGACGTGTTCACCCTCGGCACCACCTCCTGGCGGATCGAGGAGATCACCCACGACAAGGTGCTGGTCACCCCGGCTCCCGGCGTCCCCGGCCGGCTCCCGTTCTGGAAGGGCGACACCCTCGGCCGTCCGCTCGAACTCGGCCGCGCCCTCGGCGCCTTCACCCGCGAACTGGGTGCCCTCCGGCCCGAGGCCGCCACCGAGCGCCTCCAGCAGGCCGGCCTGGACGACTGGGCGGCCGCCAACCTGCTGGACTACCTGGCCGAGCAGCGCGCCGCCTGCGGCCACCTCCCGGACGACCGCACCATCGTGGTCGAGCGCTTCCGGGACGAGCTCGGCGACTGGCGGATCGTCATCCACTCCCCCTTCGGCGCCCAGGTGCACGCCCCCTGGGCGCTCGCCCTCGGCGCCCGGCTGCGCGAGAAGCACGGCCTGGACCCGCAGGTCATGCACGCCGACGACGGCATCGTGCTGCGCCTGCCCGACGCCGACCTGCTGGCCGCCGACTTCGACTTCGGCGGCCCCCCGGAGCAGGCGGTCGCGGACGAAGCGCCGGTCGGCGCCGACGCCGCCCTGTTCGACCCCGGCGAGATCGAGCAGCTGGTCACCGACCAGGTCGGCGGCTCCGCCCTGTTCGCCTCCCGCTTCCGGGAGTGCGCCGGCCGCGCCCTGCTGCTCCCCCGCCGCAGCCCCGGCCGCCGCACCCCGCTCTGGCAGCAGCGCCAGCGCGCCGCCCAGTTGCTCGAAGTCGCCTCCGAGTACGGCTCGTTCCCGATCGTCCTGGAGGCCGTCCGGGAGTGCCTGCAGGACGTGTTCGACGTCCCCGGCCTGGTCGAACTGATGGGCGATCTGGAGTCCCGCGCCGTCCGCCTGGTCGAGGTCACCACCGCGGAGCCCTCGCCCTTCGCCCGCTCGCTGCTGTTCGGCTACGTCGCCCAGTTCCTCTACGAGGGCGACTCCCCGCTCGCCGAGCGCCGTGCCGCCGCCCTCTCGCTCGACTCCCGGCTGCTGTCCGAACTCCTCGGCCAGGCCGAGCTGAGCGAACTGCTCGACCCGCAGGTGCTCACCGAGCTGGAGGCCGAGCTCCAGCGCCTCACCCCCGAGCGCCGGATCAAGGACGCCGAGGGTGTCGCCGACGCCCTGCGCCTGCTCGGCCCGCTCACCGAGGCCGAGTTGACGCTCCGCGGCGCCGATCCGCTCTGGGCCCTGGAGCTGGAGGCGGCCCGCCGGGTGATCCAGGTCCGGATCGCCGGCGAGCAGCGCTGGACGGCGATCGAGGACGCCGGACGGCTGCGCGACGCGCTGGGCACGCCGCTGCCGGTGGGTGTCCCGGAGGCCTTCACCGAACCGGTCAAGGATCCGCTGGGCGATCTGATCGCCCGCCACGCCCGCACCCACGGCCCGTTCACCGCCGCGGAGGCCGCCGCCCGCTACGGCCTGGGCGGCGCCGTGGTCGCCGGCACCCTGCACCGCCTGACCGCCGCCGGCCGTCTGGTCCAGGGCCGCTTCAGGCCCGCCGAGAGCCACACCGCCCCCGAGTGGTGCGACGCCGAGGTGCTGCGCCGGTTGCGCCGCCGCTCGCTGGCGGCCCTGCGCCAGGAGGTCGAGCCGGTCCCGCCGCGCGCCCTGGCCGCCTTCCTGCCGCAGTGGCAGCACCTGTCCGGCCACCGGCTGCGCGGCCCGGACGGCCTGCTGCGGGTGGTCGAGCAGCTCCAGGGCACCGCCCTGCCCGCCTCCGCGCTGGAGAAGCTGATTCTCCCGGCCCGGCTCACCGACTACTCCCCCGGTCTGCTGGACGAGCTGATGGCGGCCGGCGAGGTCGGCTGGTGCGGGGCCGGCGCGCTGCCCGGCAAGGACGGCTGGCTCAGCCTGCACCTCGCCGAGAACGCCCACCTGCTGCGCCCCGAGCCCGTTCCGCCCGCGCTCACCCCGGTGCACAGCGCCCTGATGTCCGCGCTGGCCGGCGGCTACGGCCTGTTCTTCCGCCAGCTCGTCCAGCAGTTGCCGGAGGAGACCGCCGAGGCGGAGATCGTCGAGGCGCTCTGGGACCTGGTCTGGGCCGGTCACGTCACCAACGACACCCTCGCCCCGCTGCGTGCCCTGCTCGGCTCCGGCCGGACGGCCGGCGCCACCGCCCACCGCGCGCCGAGGTCCACCCCGCGCGGCCGCTACGGCGGCGCCGGCCGCGCCTTCGGCCGGGTCGGCGGCGCCCTGCGCAGCGGCCCGCCGACGGTGGCCGGCCGGTGGTCGCTGCTGCCCGCCTTCGCCGCCGACCCGACGGTCCGGGCCACCGCCCGGGCGCAGAGCCTGCTGGACCGGCACGGCCTGCTCACCCGGGGCACGGTGGCGGCCGAACGGGTGCCCGGCGGCTTCGCCGGCGTCTACCGGGTGCTCGCCGCGATGGAGGAGCGCGGCCGGGCCCGCCGGGGCTACTTCGTCGAGGGCCTGGGCGGCGCCCAGTTCGCCATGGAGGGCGCGGCGGACCGGCTGCGCTCGGTGAACGGCCGGCTGGAGCGGGCCCGGGCCGCCGAGTGGCCGGCCGCCCCGGTGGGCGAGCCGCCGCAGACGCTGGTGCTGGCGGCAGCGGACCCGGCCAACGCGTACGGCGCCGCCCTGCCCTGGCCCGAGCCGCCCACCGCCCCCGGCGGCAAGGAGTCCACCGCCCACCGCCCGGGGCGCAAGGCGGGCGCCCTGGTGGTCCTGGTGGACGGCGAGCCGGCGCTGTACGTCGAGCGCGGCGGCAAGTCCCTGCTGGCCTGGCCGCAGGACGGAGCCACCCTGGCCCTGGCGGCCGGGGCGCTCGCGGCCGCCGTCCGGGAGGGCGCGCTCGGCAGCGTGACGGTCGAGCGGGCCAACGGCGAGCCCGCCCTCGGCTCGGATCTCGGCCGCGCCCTGGAGGAGGCCGGCTTCCACGCCACCCCGCGCGGCCTGCGCCTGCGCCCCTGACCGCGCGGTTCCGGCCCCGCCGCGGGGACCGGCGGGGAACGCCGAAAGGCCGGAGGCCGCGGGGTCGGGCCCCGCGGCCTCCGGCCCCGTCGAATCACCCGGTCGGCGGCGGCTGTACCTCCACCGGCTCCACCGGTGCCGCGCGCGGACGCCGGGCCGGTCCGGTCGCGTTCCAGTCGGCGTGGACCGGGATGAGACCGAGTCCCCAGCCGCCGGCCGCGAGCAGCCCCAGCACCGCACCGTCGGTCAACTGCCCCCGGACCACCAGGAGCCACCAGGCGAGCCCGGCCGCCGAGAGCACCAACAGCCGGCGCACCGGACGCCGTACCCGGGTGGACAGCCGCGCCCGGGCCCGTATTCGGGCCATCGGGCGCGTCTGCGCGTCTGTTCGCACGACCGCCCTCCCTTCGCTCGCCCCGGGCAGGGGCGCCCGGGAGTCGAGGCCGGGATCAGGCGGCGACCACGTCCATCGCGGCGGCCTTGGGCGACAGGGTCGCCCGGTCGGTGCCGGGGGCGGGCAGCGGAACCGGTTCGAGTACCGGCCTCAGCAGATCACCTTCGGAGAGGGTGGCCATCGCCGCAAGTTCGGCGAGCGACAGTTCGTCGCTGACCTCGCGCATGACCTCGGACATCCGGACATCGAGTGCGTCGCAGATGGCGGAGAGCAGTTCCGAGGACGCCTCCTTCTGTCCCCGCTCGACCTCGGAGAGGTATCCGAGCGAAACCCTGGCGGCCGCCGACACCTCGCGGAGTGTGCGGCCCTGGCGCTGGCGCTGCCGACGCAGTACATCGCCCAGTAGGCGACGAAGCAGGATCATCGGTGCCTCCCTCCTCGGACTGCGGATCGAGATGTCACGACCCCACCGTACCGCCTTGCCCGCTTCGCGTGCGGGGACCCTGGTCGTGTTCACTCTGGGCTGCAAGGCCGTCCCCCTCCTCGTTCCGGTGTCGCACCGGGGTTCGCGGGCCCTTCGTGGTACCCGTCGCGACCCGCCCCGCCACCGTCACGCAACTCGTTCGCCACCTGGTTTCTGCCCAACCAGGGTGTTGGATGTAACACGATCCTCCAGCTGTCCCATACCCGCGCACCGGATCGCCGGATCCCGGTTCGGTGGAGATCCCCGCCCGGCGGGCTCCTACCGTGCGAACCGACCGACCAGCAGCTCCAGCGCCGCGGTCACCGCCCCGTGACGGATTGTGGCACGACCGCCCGACAGCAGGGGAGAACTGACCAGAGTTCCCCCCGGGCCGGCGACCGCCAGGTGCACCGTGCCCACCGGCCGCCCGTCCTGCGGGTCGGGCCCGGCCACCCCGGTCGTCGCGAGCCCGTACGTGGCCCCCAGCAATCCGCGCACGCCCTCGGCCATCTGCCGGGCCACCACCGGATGGACCGGCCCGTACACGTCCAGCAGGCCCTCGTCCACCCCGAGCACCGAGGCCTTCAGTTCGGTCGCGTACGCGGTGACCGAGCCCCGGAAGGTCGCGGACGCCCCGGGGACGTCCACCAGCGCGGCGGCCAGCAGACCCCCGGTCAGCGATTCGGCGACCGCCAGCGTGCCGCCCTCGGCCCGCAGCGCGGCGTGCGCCCGCTCGGCCAGCTCGTAGTCCCGCTCCGCCGCGTCCCGCTGCGCCACGTCCCGCTCCGCCACCCGGTCTCCCCCGTCGCTCAGCGGCCGGCCCGGGCCGCGGCCTGTCCCTCGCGGCGCAGTCGCAGCGCCTGTCCGATGTAGTCCAGCGCGGTGCCGACGGTCAGCAGTACCGCCAGGCCCATCAGCACGGCCCGCCCGGTGGCCAGCCAGCCGGTCAGCGGCAGCACGTACATGCCGACCGCGGTGCCCTGGGTGAGCGTCTTGAGCTTGCCGCCGCGGCTGGCCGGGATGACGCCGTAACGGATCACCCAGAAGCGCATCAGCGTGATGCCGAGCTCGCGGGCCAGGATCACCACGGTGACCCACCAGGGCAGGTCGCCGAGCACCGAGAGGCCGATCAGCGCCGAGCCCATGATCGCCTTGTCGGCGATCGGGTCGGCGATCTTGCCGAAGTCGGTGACCAGGCCCTTGCGCCGGGCGAGCTCGCCGTCGAACAGGTCGGTGATCATCGCGATCGCGAACGCCGCCCAGGCGACCGCGCGCCACTTGGGGTTGTGCCCGTCGTCGGCGAACAGCAGGGCCACGAAGACCGGCACCAGCAGCACCCGGACCATCGTGAGCACGTTGGCGATGTTCCAGACCCCCGGGGCGGACGCCGCCGCGGCCACCGGTCTGCCCGGGTGGGCCGCGGCCGGGGCGACGGGCCCCTTGGTCATTCCCCGACTCCCGAGACCTTGGCCCCCGCGACCTCGGCGCCCGGGGTCCTGGGCGGTCGCACCTGCTCCAGCGCCTCGGCGATCAGGTCGACGCCCTCGCTGGCGACCACCTTGGCCCGCCAGAACTGGCCGATCCCGGGCGCCTCGACGCCGGTGAGGGTGGTCAGGCCGTCGGTCTCCGGGGCCTGGTGCGCGGAGCGGCCCTCGACCACGCCGTCCTCGACCGACTCGATCAGCACCTCGACCTCGGTGCCGATCCGCTGCTCGGCCCGCTGGGCGGTCATCTCCTCGGCCAGCCGGCTCAGCCGGTCCAGACGGTCGGCGATCACGTCCTCGGCGAGCTTGCCGTCGTAGGTCGCGGCCTCGGTGCCGTCCTCGTCCGAGTAGCCGAAGACGCCGATCGCGTCCAGCCCGGCGTGGGTGACGAAGCGCTCCAGCTCGGCGAAGTCCTCCTCGGTCTCACCGGGGAAGCCGACGATGAAGTTGGACCGGGCGCCGGCCTGCGGGGCCTTGCCGCGGATGGTCCCCAGCAGTTCCAGGAACTGGTCGGTGGAGCCGAAGCGGCGCATCCGGCGCAGCACGGCGGGTGCCGAGTGCTGGAAGGACAGGTCGAAGTAGGGCACCACGTCGGCGGTCCCGGTCATCGAGTCGATCAGGCCCGGGCGCATCTCGGCCGGCTGGAGGTAGGAGACCCGGACCCGCTCGACGCCCTCGATCGCGGCGATCTCGCCGAGCAGCGTCTCCAGCAGCCGGATGTCGCCGAGGTCCTTGCCGTACGAGGTGTTGTTCTCGCTCACCAGGACGATCTCGCGCACGCCCTGCCCGGCCAGCCACTGGGCCTCGTTCAGCACGTCGGAGGGGCGCCGGGAGATGAAGGAGCCGCGGAAGGCCGGGATGGCGCAGAAGGAGCAGCGGCGGTCGCAGCCGGAGGCGAGCTTGACCGAGGCCACCGGGTTGTCGTCCAGCCGCTTGCGCAGGGTGCGCGGGCCGGAGGCGGGGGCGAGGCCGTCGGGCAGGTCGGTGATCGGCTCGGCGGGGGCCTCGGCGCCGTGGCCGGGCAGCGCGACGGCCTCGGCGGCGGACTGCCGCTCGGCCGGGCTGACCGGCAGCAGCTTGCGGCGGTCGCGCGGCAGGTGCGGGGCGTGGTGGCCGCCGGAGAGGATCGTCTGCAGGCGGTCGGAGATGTTGGTGTAGTCGTCGAAGCCGAGCACGCCGTCGGCCTCGGGCAGCGCGTCGGCGAGCTCCTTGCCGTACCGCTCGGCCATGCAGCCGACCGCGACGACGGCCTGGGTGCGGCCGTGTCCCTTGAGGTCGTTGGCCTCCAGCAGGGCGTCCACGGAGTCCTTCTTGGCGGCCTCGACGAAGCCGCAGGTGTTGACCACGGCGACGTCCGCTTCGGCGGCGTCGTCGACGAGCAACCAGCCGTCGGCTTCCAGTCGCCCGGCGAGTTCCTCGGAGTCCACCTCGTTGCGGGCGCATCCGAGCGTGACAAGGGCGACAGTACGGCGTTCAGGCATAGGCCCAAGATTAACGCGCGGGCTCCGGTGCCGTTGGCCCCGGAGTCCGCGCGCCTCGGATCAGCTGATCATCAGCGGGCCGTCCGGCCCCTGTGGTCAGCCAGCCTGCGGGTCTCCGGGGGTGTACGTGACGTGCACCACCTGGCCGTCCTTGCCGAGGAGGCCGAGGTCCTTCCCGTTGACGTACGCGTGCACGGCCCCGCCGTTGCCGAGCACCAGCTTGATCTGCCGGGGGTCGGTGAAGGTCTGGTCCTGGCCGTTGCTGATGTTGTTCTGGAACAGCGACTTGCCGCTGCCGTCCATCGCCGAGACCCAGCTGGTGCCCTCGGCGACCAGCTTCACGGTGACCTTGTCGGCCGGGACGGCGGCGATCGCGGCGGCGCTGGGCACGGGAGCCGGCGGCTGGACGGCGGGCGTGGCGGCGGGGGCCACCGAGCCGGTCCCCGAGCCGCTGGGCAGCGGCGCGCTGGCCGAGCCGGTGCTGCCGCGCCCGCCCGTGCCGCTGACCAGGTTGAAGCCGATCAGCGCGACCACGGCGACGATCGCGGCGACCATGGCGGCCGCCCAGTTCGGCCGGCCGCGGCGGGGCACCTTGATCGGGCCGCTGTCGATCAGCTGGGTCGCCGGGCGCCTGGCGGCGGGCGGGCCGCCGTGCGCGGCGTCGTACCGGGCGACCAGGGCCTCGCCGTCCAGGCCGACCACCCGGGCGATCAGGCGGATGTGCCCGCGGGCGTAGAAGTCGCCGCCGCAGCGGGCGAAGTCGTCCGCCTCGATGGCATGGACGATCGGCACCCGGACC
>NZ_JBIVVI010000222.1:0-9388 GCF_044757675.1 Kitasatospora sp. NPDC091257 | reverse complement strand
CAACTCGTACGACCTGGACGAGGGCAACCTGACCGTCCGCTCCGGCAACCTGCTGGCCTTCGACCCGACGCTGCGGCTCAAGCAGTCGATCATCCTGCCGACGTACTCCAGCCGGCCGCCCTCGCCGCGCCGGGCCTGGTCGCCGGTGCGGTACATCCGGGCTCCCGGCCCGCCGGACGGGTCGGCGACGAAGCGCTCGGCGGTCGGTGCGGGCCGGCCGACGTAGCCGTGGGCGAGTCCGGGCCCGGCCAGGTACAGCTCGCCGACGACGCCGTCGGGGACGGCGGCGAGCTTCTCGTCCAGCAGGTGCAGGCGCACCCCGGGCAGCGGTTCGCCCAGGTGCGGCCCGGGGCCGCTGATCGGCGCGGTGACGGCGTCGACGGTGCACTCGGTGGGCCCGTACAGGTTGAGCGCGTCGATGCCGCCGTCGGCCAGCTCCCGCCAGGTGCGCTCGGGGACGGGCTCGCCGCCCATGAACAGCCGCGGCACCCGGGCGCCGGCGAGCGGCTCGCGCAGCAGCTCCCAGTGCGAGGGGGTCAGGTCGAGGTCGGTGACAGCGTGCTCGGCCAGCAGGGCGGCGACCCGGGCCGGGTCGGCGCGGTGCTCCTCGCCGATGACCAGGACGGTGTCGCCGCGGCAGATCCGGGCCCACTGCTGGACGGAGGCGTCGAAGGAGACGCTGGCGTTCCAGCCGACCACGCCGGGCCCGGCGCGGTAGGCGCCGGTGGCCTCCAGGGCCTCGACCAGGGCGGCGACGGCGCCGCGCGGCACCTCGACGCCCTTGGGACGGCCGGTGGAGCCGGAGGTGTGGATGACGTAGGCCGGGTCGAGCGGGTGCGCCCCGGTCGGCAGGTCGGGCCCGTCGGCGGCGGCGTCCGGGCGCAGCACCGGCACGCCCTCGGCGGCCGGGAGGCCGTCGGCGCTGATCAGGGCGGCGAGCCCGGCGTCGGTGGCCATGAAGGCGAGCCGCTCGGCGGGGTAGGCCGGGTCGAGCGGGACGTAGGCGGCGCCGGCCCGCCAGACGGCGAGCAGGGCGACCGGCAGGTCGGCGGTGCGGCCGAGGTGGACGCCGACCCGGTCGCCGCGGCCGACGCCGAGGGCGCGCAGGGCGCGGGCCAGGGCGGCGGTGCGCCGGTCGAGTTCGGCGAAGTCCAGGCGGTCGGCGCCGGCCAGCACGGCGGTGCGCTCGGGGTGGGCGGCGACGGTGGCGCGCAGGCGGTCCAGCAGATCGGTCATGACGGGTCCTCAGAGGTCTCGGGCGGCGGCGGCCATGGTGTGCAGGGCGGTGGCGTAGGTGTCGATGAACTGCTCGGCGGTGCTGTCGGTGACCAGCGAGCGCTGGTGGTCCACCGCGAGCAGCACCCGCTGGGTGACCGGGTCCTGGATCACCGAGGCGCCGAAGGCGAAGCTGTTGGGTTCGTGGCGCAGGGTCGGCTCGGTGCCGATCCGGCCGTCCACGATGCGGGCCGAGCTGAGCCGGCCGAGGGCGTGGAAGCGCAGGTAGCCGAACTGGCTGTCCAGCGCGGTGTCGGTCATCAGCCGGGCGAGCCGGGCGAAGGGCACCCGGCGGTGCGGCATCATGTCCAGCTCCTCCCGGTGGACCTCGCGGACCAGGGCGAGCAGGTCGCCGGTGGGCTCGCAGCTCAGCGGGACGGTGTTGAGGAACAGCCCGTACACCTCGGTGCCGCCGAGCCGTTCCAGCCGGCCGTTGACGGCCAGGCCGGTGGTGACGCGCTGCTTCCCGGTGACGGCGGCGAGGGCGTGCAGGTGGGCGGCGAGCGCGACCGACTTGACCGGCACGCCGAGCGCGTCGGCGACGGTCCGCAGCTGGTCGGGCGCCTCGGGCAGCACCCGTTCGACGGTGCGCGGCGCCTCGTGCACGGACTCGCTGCCGGGGAACAGCTGGCCGCTGACGCCGGACAGCCGCTCGCGCCAGTAGCCGAGCGAGCGCTCGTCCCGGGCGGCCTGCCGTTCGACGGCCACGAAGTCGCGGAAGGCGGTGCGCGGCGGCGGGGTGGGCGCGCCGAGCGGATCGGCGGCGAGGGCGCCGTGGCGCTCCAGGATCTCGGTGAGCAGCGAGGTGAAGCTCCAGCCGTCGAGGATCGCGTGGTGCTCGGAGACGGTGAGCTGGAAGGCGTCCTCGGCCAGGCGCTGCACGGTGATCCGGAACAGCGGCGGGGCGGTGAGGTCGAAGGGCGTCCACCGGTGGGTGTCGAACACCTCGCGGATCGCGGCGTCCTGGTCCGCTTCGGCCGTGCCGCGCAGGTCGGCGAACTCGACGGGGGCGGGCAGCCGGCCGTGGACGAGCTGCAGCGGTTCGCCGTAGCCGGACAGGTCCAGGCCGGTGCGCAGCACGGCGTGGCGGTCCAGGGCCTCGGCGACGGAGCGGCGGAACGCCTGTTCGTCGAGGTCGCCGGAGATCCGGTAGGAGTTGACGTTGTGGTAGCTGTCGGTGCCGCCGGCGATCTCCATGTGGAAGACCATGGAGAGCTGCATGGACACCATCGGGTAGGCGTCGACGACGCCGGGCGGCAGGTCGGCGCGGTCCTCCGGGGTGATCAGGGCGAACGGCTCGTGGGCGTCCGGGTCCTCGGTGACGGGCTTCGCCAGCGGCAGCAGGGCGGCGACGGTGGGGGCGTTGAAGACGTCGCGCAGGCTCAGCCCCCAGCCGCGCTCGTGCAGCGCGCCGGCCAGCTGGACGGCCCGGATGGAGTCGCCGCCGAGGTGGAAGAAGTCGTCGTGGACGCCGATGCCGTCCACCCCGAGGACCTCCGTCCAGACGGCGGCGAAGGCCTCCTCCTCCGGGGTGCGCGGCTCGACGTGGCGGCCCGCGGCGGCGGCGCTGCGCTGCCCGGGGGCGGGCAGGGCGGCGCGGTCCACCTTGCCGTTGACGGTGAGCGGCAGCGACTCCAGCACGGTGAAGGTGGCCGGGACCATGTACGGGGGCAGCGAGCGGCCGAGGAAGGCGCGGACGTCGGCGGGCTCGCGTCCGGTGACGTACGCGGCGAGGCGGTCCTCGTGCACGGTGACGACGCAGGCGTCGACGTCCGGGTGGGCGGCGAGGGCGTTCTCGATCTCGCCGAGCTCGATCCGGAAGCCGCGCAGCTTGACCTGGAAGTCGGCGCGCCCGATGTACTCCAGTCCGCCGCCGGGCAGCCGCCGGGCGACGTCGCCGGTGCGGTAGAGCCGGGCCCCGGGCGGGCCGTACGGGTCGGCGACGAAGCGCCCGGCGGTGAGGCCGGGGCGGCCCCAGTAGCCGTGGGCGAGGCTGCCGCCGCCGATGTACAGCTCGCCGGCCGCGCCGGGCGGCACCGGCCGCAGCCAGTCGTCCAGGACCTGGGCGCTCAGGTGCGGCATGGGCGTGCCGATCAGGCTGCGTTCGAAGCCCGCGCTGCCGGCCAGGTCGTGGGTGGTGACGTGGACGGTGGTCTCGGTGATGCCGTACAGGTTGCAGAGGCGGGCCGGGGGCGGCGGGTCGAGTTCGAACCAGCGCTGGACGACGGCCGGGTCCAGCGCCTCCCCGCCGAGCATGATCCACTTCAGCGCGGGCAGGGCGCGCGGGCTGCGGCGCAGCACCGGCTCCAGCTGGCGCAGCGCCGAGGGGGTGAGGCAGAGGCGGGTGACGCCCTCCTCCTCCAGCAGCTGGGCGAACTCCTCGGGCGAGCGGCTGGTCACGTACGGGACGACGACCAGGCGGGCGCCGTGCAGCAGGGCGCCCCACATCTCCCACACCGTCCAGTCGAAGGCGTAGCTGTGGAAGAGCGTCCAGGTCTCCTGCGGGCCGAAGCCGAAGTGCCGCGCGCCGTCCGCCATCAGCCGGCTGACGTGCTCGTGGGCGACGGCGACGCCCTTGGGGCGGCCGGTGGAGCCGGAGGTGAAGATGACGTAGGCGACGTCGCCGGGGCGGCCGGCGGCCGGCGGGCGGGTGTCCGGCCGGGCGGCCAGGTCGGCGGCCTCGGCGCTCAGGTCGTAGGCCTGCCAGGGGCCGTCGGGCACCCGGTCCGGGCGGTCGGTGACCACCAGGGCGACGCCGGTGTCACCGAAGACCAGGGCGGCCCGGTCGGCGGGGGCGGCCAGGTCGACGGGCACGTAGGCGGCGCCGGTCTTGAGCACGCCGAGGACGGTGACCAGGACGTCGGCGGTGCGCTCCAGCAACATGCCGATCCGGTCGCCGGGGCCGGCGCCGCGGGCGCGCAGGGCGTGCGCGAGGCGGTTGGCCCGGCGGTCCAGTTCGGCGTAGCTCAGGGTGCGGTCGGGGTCGCCGACGGCGGGCCGGTCGGGGTGGGCGTCGGCGGCCCGCTCGAACAGGTGGTGCAGGCAGTGGCCGGGGGTGTCGGTGGCCGCGCCCGCGTCCACGGGGCGGGTGGTCAGCCGCAGCACGGTGGCGTCGGGGTCGTCCAGGGCCGCGGTGAGCAGGGCGTCGTACTCGGCGGCCAGCCGGCGGACGGTCTGCGGGTCGAACAGCTCGCTGCGGTACTCGGCCTCGCCGCGCAGCTCGCCCCCGGCGTCCCCGCCGTCGAACACGGACCAGGTGAGGTCGAACTTGCTGGTGCCGTTGGAGCGCACCCGGCTGCGGGCGGTGGCCGCCGGGCCGAGCGCCAGCGGGCTGCGGTCCTCGCCGTGGGCGCCGAACACCACCTGGACCAGCGGCGGGTGCTGGGCGCTGCGGGCGGCGCCGAGCCGGTCGACGATCTGGTCGAAGGGCAGGTCGAGGTAGCCGTACGCCTCGAAGGCGACGTCCTGGACGTGCTCCAGCAGGTCCCGGAAGCCCAGCGCCGGCGCCAGCCGCAGGCGCAGCGGCAGCAGGTTCACGAAGTAGCCGAGCAGGTGCTCCAGTTCGGGGCGGTCCCGGGTGGTGACGGGGGTGCCGACCACCAGGTCGTCGGCGCCGGTCCAGCGGTTCAGCAGCAGGGCGAAGGCGGCCAGCTGGACGGTGAACGGGGTGACGCCCTCCGCCTCGGCCAGCGCGCGGACCCGCGCCGCCGTCCCGGGCGCGAGGCCGAACTCCTCGGTCCTGCCGGCCGCTCCGCGCTCGGCGGGCCGGGGCCGGTCGGTGGGCAGCTCCAGCAGGGTGGGGGCGCCGTCCAACTGCTGCTTCCAGTAGGTCAGGTGCTCCTCGTAGGAGGTGCCGAGCTCCTCCTCGGCGCAGTCGGCGTACTGCACGGTCAGCTCCGACAGCCGGGCCCGCCCGCCCCGCACCGCCGCGCCGTACAGCTCGGCGAGCTCGCGCTCGAAGACCTCGGCGGACCAGCCGTCCCAGACGATGTGGTGGACGGTGAACAGCACCGTGGTGCGCTCGTCGGCGAGCCGGAAGGCCTCGGCGCGCAGCAGCGGGCCGGCGGCCAGGTCGAAGGGCTCGGCGCAGCGGGCGGTGAGCAGGTCCTCCAGGCGCTCCTCCTGCCCGGGGCCGCCCAGCGGGCGCAGGTCGGTCACCGCGAGCGGCACGGCGAGGCGGTGGTGCACCTGCTGGCGGGGGCCGTCGGGGTGCAGCGCGAAGGTGGTGCGCAGCGTCTCGTGCCGGGCCGTGACGGCGTCCAGCGCGCGCTGGAGCAGGGCGAGGTCGAGCGGGCCGGTGACGTCGAGGGTCCAGGGGGTGCAGTAGGTGACGGCCCGCGGGTCGAGGCGGTCGAGGAACCAGAGGCCGCGCTGCAGCCCCGAGACGGGCGCGGTGCGCGCCGGGCGGTCGGACGGGCTCACGGCCTCGTTCCCTTCGTGTGCGGTGCGGCCCGTCATCGGGCGGCCAGCCGTTCGGCGATGGCGCTCACGGTCCGGGCCCGGAACACCAGTTGCGGGGGGACGCGGCTGCCGGTCTCCCGGGACAGCCGCATCGCGACCCGGACGGCGGCCAGCGAGTTGCCGCCGATCCGGAAGAAGTTGTCCTCGCGGCCGACCTCGGCGAGGTCGAGCACCTCGCGCATCGCCTCGGCGACCAGGCGTTCGGCCTCGGTCAGCGGGTCGGCGGCCACGGTGGCCCCGGAGCCGTCGGTGGCCCCGGCCGCGTCGGCGGCCCGGCGGCCGGCCGGGGCGGGCAGCGCCTTGCGGTCCACCTTGCCGTTGTGGTTGAGCGGCAGGGCGTCCAGGACGTCGAGGGTCGCGGGCACCATGTGCTCGGGCAGCAGGGCGGCCAGGTGGTCGAGCAGCGCGTCCGGGGCGGGGGCGCCGGCGGCGACGGTCACGTAGGCGGCGAGCCGGCGGTCGCCCGGGGCGGGCTCGTGGACGGCGACGGCGGCCTCCCGGACGGCCGGGTGGCGGGTGAGCGCGTCCTCGATCTCGCCGGGCTCGACCCGGAAGCCGCGGATCTTCACCTGGTCGTCGATCCGGCCGGTGACCTCCAACAGGCCCTCGGCGTTGAGGTGGCCGAGGTCCCCGGTGCGGTAGAGGCGCTCGCCGGGGGCGCCGTACGGGGAGGCGACGAAGCGTTCGGCGGTGAGGCCGGGCCGGCCGAGGTAACCGTGGGCGAGACCGCCGCCGGTGGCGTACAGCTCGCCGGTCGCGCCGGGCTCGACGGGGCGCAGCCGCTCGTCCAGGACCAGGACGCCCTTGCCGTTCAGCGGGACTCCGATCGGGACGGAGGCACCGGCGGTGTCGGCGGGGCCGACCCGGTGGCAGGTGGTCAGGCCGAGGCTCTCCACCGGGCCGTAGCCGTTGGCCACCGCCAGGCCCGGGTAGGCCTCCAGGGCCTTGGCCACATGGGTGACGGAGGCCCGCTCGCCGGCGGTGAAGGCGAGCTTGAGGCCGTCGTAGGTCTCCGGGAACTCCTCCAGCAGGAAGTTGAACAGGCTGGCGGAGAGCTGGAGCTGGGTGACGCCGTGGCGGCGGGTCAGCTCGGCGATGGTCTGCGGGTCCGGGCGCTGGCCGGGCTGGAGGACGCAGGCACCGCCGAAGCAGAGCGCGCCGTACAGCTCCAGGGCGAAGGCGTCCCAGGAGACCGGCGAGCACTGCAGCCAGACCTCCGCGGGGCCGAAGCGGGCGTAGTCCTGGCCGAGGTAGGTGGTGGTGAGCGCGCGGTGCGGGACGGCGACGCCCTTGGGGCGGCCGGTGGAGCCGGAGGTGAACATCACGCAGGCGAGGTCGGCGCCCTCGACCGGCAGGCCGAGGTCGTGCCCCGCGTACCGGGCGAGTTCGGCGGCCGCGGCGTCCAGGTCCACCTGCCGCCCGACCGGGAAGGGCACGACGGCGTGCCGGTGGGTGACCACCGTGGCGGCGCCGGTGTCGGCGACCGCGCCGGCCAGCCGCTCGGCCGGGAAGTCCGGGTCGAGCAGGGTGTAGGCGGCGCCGGCCTTGAGGGCCGCCAACAGGGCGACGACCAGCTCCGGCCCGCGCTCGGCCAGCACCGCGACGGTGTCGCCGCGCCCGATGCCGAGGCCCGTCAGGTGCCGGGCGAGCCGGTTCGCGGCGGTGTTCAACTCGCCGTAGCCGACGCTCCGTTCGCCGGAGATCAGGGCGACGGCCCGCGGGTCGCGGGCGGCCCGCGCCTCGAACAGGGCGTGCACCGGCACCTCGACGGCGGCGGCCAGGGTGCCCAGCCACTCCTCGCACAGGCCGGCCATGGTGTCCGGGGCGAAGAGGTCGCTGTCGTACTCGAAGCGGCCGGTGAAGCCGGTGCCCAGGTCGTCCACCGAGACCGACAGGTCGAAGCGGGAGACCGGGTTGGAGTGCAGGGCCCGGGTGACCTCGTGCCCGCCGACCGTGAACGGCCGGGGGTCCAGCGGGTGCAGCTCCAGCAGCACCTGGCAGAGCGGGTTGCGGTCCTCGGGGCGTTCGTCGAGCACGGCGCCCGCGATGTCGTCGAAGGGCACCTCCTGGTGGCGGTAGCCGCCGATCGACACCTCGCGCACGTGCCGGACCAGTTCACGGAAGGAGACGCCCTCCTCCAGCTTCAGCCGCAGCGGCAGTAGGTTGACGAAGTAGCCGATCAGGCCGTCGAGTTCGGCCCGGCCGCGGACGTTCACCGGCGAGCCGAGCACCAGGTCGCGCTGCCCGGACCGGCGGTGCAGGGCGAGGGCCAGCCCGGCCAGCAGCACCATGAACGGGGTGGCGTCCTCGCTGCGGGCGAGCGCCCGGACGGCCTCGGCCACCGGGCCGGGCATGGCGAAGCGGTGGAAGGCGCCGCGGAAGGCCTGCTCCTCGGGCCGGGGCCGGTCCGGCACCAGCGCGTCGGCGGTCGGCGCGTCGCGCAACTGCTCGCGCCAGTAGTCCAGTTGCCGCTCGGCGGTGTCGTCCTGGTACTGCCAGGCGGCGTAGTCGCCGTACTGGACGGCGAGCTCCGGCAGCTCGGCGGGCCGGCCCTCGGCCAAGGCGGCGTACAGCTCCTGGAGTTCGGCCTCCAGCACGGCCAGCGAGCCCTCGTCCCAGACGATGTGGTGCAGGAGCAGCAGCAGCGTGGTCGCCCCGTCGGCCCGGAAGACCCGGGCCCGGACCAGCGGCCCCCGCTCCAGGTCGAAGGGCTCCAGCGCGGCCTCGGCGACCAGGGCGTCCACCTCCTCGGCGGTGGTCTCGGTGAGCGTGAACGGCAGTTCCACGGAGGGTTGGACGACCTGCCGCGGACCGTCCTCGGCGAGCTCGAAGGTCGTCCGCAGGCTCTCGTGCCGCTCGACCACCCCGGCCAGCGCCCGCCGCAGCAACTCGGGGTCGACCGGCCCGGAGAAGCGGAACACCCAGGGCACCACGTAGGTCGGCGCGCCCGGGTTCCACTGGTCGAGGAACCACAGCCCGCGCTGGAACTTGGACAGCGGGGCCTGGGCGGCGCCGGAGCGGACCGGGGCCGGGCGCGCGCCGCCGGACGCGGAGGTCACCGCGGCGGCGAACTCGGCCAGCGTCGGCGCGTCGAAGATGGTGTACGGCGACACCATGCCGAAGACGTCGAAGACCCGGCCCACCACCCGCACGGCCGTCAGCGAATCGCCGCCCAGGTGGAAGAAGTTGTCGTCGGCGCCGACCTCCGGCACCCCGAGCACGTCCGCCCAGACCGCCGCGATCAGCTGCTCGGCGGGGGTGCGCGGCGGGCGGCCGGCCGGCTTGCCCTGCGGCACGGTCCGCGGCTCGGGCAGCGCCCCGCGGTCCACCTTGCCGCCGGCCGTCAGCGGGAAGGCGTCCAGCGCGGTGAGCGTCGCCGGGACCATGTGCTCGGGCAGCCGCTCGGCCAGCCAGGCCCGGGCCTCGGCGTACCCCGGCGCGGCGCCGGTGACGTACGCGGCCAGCCGGCCCTCGTGCGCCACCACGACGCATCCGGTGACACCGGGGTGACCGGCCAGCACCTGCTCGACCTCGCCCGGCTCGACCCGGAAGCCGCGGATCTTCACCTGGTGGTCGCCGCGGCCGAGGAACTCCAGCGGGCCGTCCTCGGCGGCGCGGCGCACCAGGTCGCCGGTGCGGTACATCCGGGCCC
>NZ_JBIVVI010000221.1:0-9420 GCF_044757675.1 Kitasatospora sp. NPDC091257 | reverse complement strand
GGGACGCCGGCCCCGCCGACGTCCCGCCCCCGTCGTGGTTCCCGGAGGACGGCTGCCGGTCAGTCGTCCTCGTTCTCGCCCTGGTCGTCGCCGCCGCTCCGGTGGAACCCGGCGGGCTTGGCGAAGACCTGGCCGTTCTCGACCGCCGGGCCGGTGCCGCCGGTGACCAGGTTGCCGCTGGTCGAGTCGAACACCACGGTGTTCCCCGAGGCGGAGACGAACGGCTGCGTCGACGAGCCGTTGCCGAGCGAGCCGTCCGGCGCGGCGGCGACCCGCTCGGTGCGGCCGGTGCGCAGGTCCTGGCGGTAGACGTCCCAGCCCGGGTGCTGGGGGCCGGCCACCAGGTTGTCGGCGGCGGACTCGAAGTAGATCCAGCGGTTGTCGGCGGTGATCGAGCCGTGGTCGGAGGAGCCGACCGAGCTGGTGCCGGGCAGGCCGCCGCTGACCTTCGTCACGGTGCCGGTCCGCAGGTCCCGCACGTGGAGCACGGTGTGGTAGCGGTGGCCGCCGGTCGAGCCGCCGGGCTCGGACAGGGTGTAGATCGCGCGCCGCCCGTCGGGGCTGATCGTCGCCTCGAAGCTGGAGCTGCCGATCGTGCCGTCGAGGCCCGCGCTCACCGGTGTGAGCGTCCGGGAGCGGACGTCGTAGGTGTAGTAGGGGGCGGCGGTCGGGCGGGCCAGGCTCGGCTGCGCCGCGGACTGCGGGACGCTGCGGCGCGCGGCCTCGGCGGCGCTCGGGGTGAGCTCCACGTCGGTGGAGGCGGGGGCGGAGGCCGAGGCCGCCGCCGCGGCGGTCGCGGCGGCGAGGCCGGGGGCCTGCTCGTCCGGCAGCAGGCTGGAGATGGAGCCGAAGCCGATGGTGCGGCCGTCCGCGCTGATCGTCGGTCGGAAGGACGTGCTCTCGCCCGGCTTGCCGTTCACGTCGTGGGAGACCAGCCGGGTGGTGTGGGTCCAGCGGTCGGTGAGGTAGACGTTGATCTTCCAGGTGTAGGGCCGGGCGAGCGAGGGCTCGGGGGTGGGCTCCGGCTCGGGGTCCACGACGGTCGGGTCCAGGTCGGTCCGGGAGGACACGTAGACCACGTACCGGCCGTTGCCGCTGACCTGCGCGTTGTACGAGGAGTGGTACTGGTCGGTGTCGGTGTTGGTGGGGCTGCTGCTGACCAGCTCGGTGCGGCCGGTCCTGCGGTCCCTGATGTACACCTCGGTGCGGTTCTTGACCTGCGCGCCGGGCGCCACGTTCTCGTCCTCGCTCTCGAAGACGACGTAGCGGCCGTCGGCGCTGATCCCGGCCTGGTCGGTCGAGCCGCTCAGCGCCCCGCCCGCGTCGGACAGGTTGACCTGTTCGAGGCGGCCGGTGCGCAGGTCCTTCACATAGGCGTTGCTCCAGCCCACCGAGGGGTGGGGCAGCAGGTTCGTGGCCCGGGAGGTGAACAGGGCGTAGCGGCCGTTCGCGCTGATGCCCTGGGCCGTCGACTGGTTGTCGGGCGCCGCGCCGTTCGGCCCGAGGCTGACCTGGGTGGTGCTGCGCGGCACCGGGCCGGCCTGGGCCGGGGCGGCGGCGACGGCGAGCAGGGCGGCCGCGACCAGGACGCTGCCGCCGCCCGACAGCCACCGGTTGCGGGTCGTCCGGGTGGTTCGTGTCATGAAGGTGTTCCTCCCCAGCGATCACCCGGCCGGGCTCCCTCCCGGCGACGGGCTTTCGGCAGAGCCAATCGTCGGGAGGGCCGGGGGGTCAACGCCCTCCGGTGATGTCGGCGGAAAATACGTCAACGGACGTATGCGGCAAGGGAATCAAGCCATTCGGATCATCACGGGTGGCGCACGAAGACGTCCGCGGCAGCGTTGGTGTCGCCCGGGACCAGGTCGCCGTCGTCGGCGGTGAAGACCACCGTCCCGCCGCCGGCGTCCACGAACGGGTCCGAGGAGTCGGAGGTGCTCTGCCCGCCGTCCCGGGTGAGGCTGACCCGTTCGATCGCGCCGGTCCGCAGGTCGCGGCGGAAGACGTCGTTGACGCCGTTGGTGTCGCCGGGGACGAGGTTGTCGGCGGCGGAGTCGAAGTAGACCCAGTGGCCGTCGAAGGTCATGGCGGGGTCCTGGGCGCTCGCGGTGGTCGTGGTGCCGGGCAGGAAGGCGTTGAGCCGCGTCAGCCGGCCGGTGGCCAGTTCCCGGGCGTACAGGTCCGACCGGAAGTGGTTGGAGCCGGGCCCGCCGACGCGGAACGGCAGGCCGAACAGGGCGTAGCGGCCGTCGGGGCTGATCCGGGAGCCCCTGCTGACGCCGCGCAGGGTGCCCTCGTCGTCCACGCTGGCGCCGGAGACCTTCCCGGTGTCGGCCTTCCAGACGAAGTACGGGTAGAAGCGGGCCGGGGCCAGCCCGGGTGCACCGGCGTCGGCGTCGGCGTCGGCGTCGATGTCGGCGCCGGGGGCGGCATCGGGGCCGGCGGCCGGGGCCTGCGGGAGCAGGTTGGTCGCCCGGGAGGTGAAGCCGACGGTGGCGCCGTCCGCGCTGATCGTCACGCCGTAGGAGGTGTTGTTGGCGGCCCCGCCGTCCGCACCGGTGGTGACCACCCGGGTGGTGCCGGTCCAGCGGTCGGTGACGAGCACGTTGAAGTGGCGCGGGTCCGAGCCCGGGGCGAGGTCGGTGCGGTTGGAGGTGTAGGCGACGTAGCGGCCGTCCCGGCTCAGGGACGGGGTGTCGGAGTAGCCGTCGCCGTCGCTGGGCCCGCCCCCGGTGACCAGCTCGGTGCGGCCGGTCCAGCGGTCGCGGACGAAGAC
Source organism: Kitasatospora sp. NPDC091257 (assembly GCF_044757675.1). Lineage (NCBI taxonomy): Bacteria > Bacillati > Actinomycetota > Actinomycetes > Kitasatosporales > Streptomycetaceae > Kitasatospora > Kitasatospora sp. NPDC091257. Next base: position 6,647 of record NZ_JBIVVI010000221.1, on the reverse strand, counting down.
GTCGCTGTAGTGCCTGGGCTGGCCGGGCACCACGTTGGTGGCGCTGGTGCTGAAGGCCACGAACCGGCCGTCGGCGCTGATCGAGGCGTCCGCGGTGGGTGCGTCCAGCCGGGAGCCGTCGTCGGCGACGCTGACCCGTTCGACGTGTCCGTTGCGCAGGTCGCGGACGTAGACCTCCTCGGAGTTCGGGGTGCCGGGCCCGGGCAGCAGGTCGGCCGCGGTCGAGGTGAACAGCGCGGAGCGGCCGTCCTCGCTCAGCCCGATCGCGATCGAACGCCCGTTGATCTGCCCGCCCTTGGCGGTCTCGCTGACCCGGGCGGTGTCGCCCTTGGGCGGCTTGGCCTCGGCGGCGGGCAGCGCCGCTCCGGCGGCCACGGCGGTGGCGGCCAGGACGGCGGCGGTGCGGGCGAGCCGGCGTCGGGTGCGTGCGTGCGTCATGGATCGTCCTCCCCTGATGGCGGTCCCGGGCCCACGGCCCCCGCGGCCCGGTCCGGGAGAGCCAAGCGTCGTGCGGACGGTCGGTCAACGACCGGTGGCGATTCCGCCCGGAAATACGCCACCGGTCGTATCCCGCAAGGGAGTCACGGCATCGGATCGTCGGGGCCTCGGGGCCTCGGGGCCTCAGGGCGCGTCAGGCCGTCACAGGCGGCGCAGGAAGACGTCCAGCACCTGGTTGGTGTCGCCCGGCACCAGGTCGCCGTCGTCGGCGGTGAAGAGCACCGTGTCGCCGGTGGCGTCCACGAACGTGCTGAAGGACGAGGAGGTGCTCTGCCCGCCGTCCCGGGTGAGACTGACCCGTTCGATCCGGCCGGTCCACAGGTCGCGGCGGAAGATGTCGCTGGCGCCGTTGGTGTCGCCGGGGACCAGGGTTTCGGCGCTGGAGTCGAAGTAGACCCAGTGGCTGTCGGCCGTCATGACGCCGTCGGACGAGGACCACCTGGTGCTGGTGCCCGGCAGGTCGGTGTTGACCTTGGTGACCTTGCCGGTGGCCAGCTCGTGGACGTACACGTCCAGCCGGATGCCGTGGGCCGGGCCGGGGAAGCCGCCGATGAACACCGGGACGCTGTAGATCGCGAAGCGGCCGTCCGGGCTGACCCGGGCGTCGTAGGAGACGCCGATCAGCTCGCCGGCGTCGTTCAGGCTGGCGCCGATGATCTTTCCGGTGTCGGCCTTCCAGACGTAGCACCGGTAGTAGTGGGGCCCGGCCAGCTGGGGCGAGTCGGCGGCGGGGTCGGCGTTGGTGGCGCTGCCGGCGCCGGAGCCGGCGCCGGAGCCGGGGTCGGTGGCCGGGGGCTCCGGCAGCAGGTTGCCCGCGCGGGAGGTGAAGGCGACGGTGGAGCCGTCCGCGCTGATCGTCGGGGCGAAGGAGCCGTTGTCGGCACCCTCGCCGTCCGCGCCGACGGTGACCAGCCGGCTGGTGCGGGTCCAGCGGTCGGTGACGTAGACGTTGTTCCTGCCGCGCCGCACGGTGCCCGGGGCGAGGTCGCTGCGGTTGGAGACGTAGGTGACGTAGCGGCCGTCGCGGCTGATGCTGGGACTGACGGCCCCGAACCCGCTCTGCCCGTCGGTGCTCGGCACGGCGGCGGCGGTGACCAGCTCGGTGCGGCCGGTCCAGCGGTCGCGGACGAAGATGTCGCTGGGGTGGCTCGGCTGGCCGGGTACCACGTTGGTGGCGGTGGTGCTGAAGACCACGAACCGGCCGTCGGCGCTGATCGAGGCGTCGGTGGTGGCGGCGTTCAGCGCGGAGCCGTCGTCGGCGACGCTGACCTTCTCGATGTGCCCGTTGCGCAGATCGCGGACGTAGACCTCGTCCGTGTTCGGGGTGCCGGGCCCGGGCAGCAGATCGGTCGCGGCGGAGGTGAAGAGTGCGGAGCGGCCGTCCTCGCTCAGCCCGAGCGGCGTCGAGTAGGCGTTGAGCTGGGCGCCCTTGGCGGTCTCGCTGACCCGGGCGGTGTCGCCCTTGGGCGGCTTGGCCTCGGCGGCGGGCAGCGCCGCTCCGGCGGCCACGGCGGTGGCGGCCAGGACGGCGGCGGCGCGGGCCGGCCATCTGCGGGTGCGTGCGGTGGTCATGGAACGTCCTCCCCTGGGATCGCCCGGCCGCGCTCCCTCCCGGCGGCGGGCCCTCGCAGAGCCAACCGTCGGGAGGGCCGGTGGTCAACGGCCGGGGGTGATCCCGTCCGGAAATACGTCAACGGACGTATCCCGCAAGGGAGTCATTCCCTTACAGGCGGCGCCGGAAGACGTCCGTGGTGGCGCTGTCGGGGACGGGCGCCAGGTTGCCGTCCTCGGCGCTGAACAGCAGGGTCGTGTCGTCGGCGTCGACCTGCGGGAAGAAGGCGGAGGTGGTGCTCTGCGAGCCGTCCTGGGTGAGGGTGACCCGCTCGGTGTGCCCGCTGCGCAGGTCGGTGCGGAAGATGTCGGCCTGCCCGTTCGTGTCGCCGGGCACCAGGTCGGCGACGTCGGAGCTGAAGTACACCCAGCGGTCGTTCAGCGGCATGACGGGGTTGGAGGAGGATTCGAGGGTGCTGCCGGACAGCGGCTTGTTGACCTTGGTGGTCCGGCCGGTGGCCAGCTCGCGGGCGTAGACGTCCTGGTGGACACCGTGCGAGCCGGGCCGGCCGCCCTCCTCGTAGACCGTGTAGAGCGCGTAGCGGCCGGAGGGGCTGATCCGTCCGTCGTTGCCGGCGCCGATGAGCTCGCCGGTCCCGTCGTAGCTGGCGCCGGTGATCTTCCCGGTGCGGGCGTCCCAGACGTAGTACGGGTAGGCGCGGATTCCGGTCAGCTCGGCGGTGTCGGCGGTGTCGGCGGTGTCGGCGGTGTCGGCGGTGTCGGCCGCGGAGGCGGCGGCTCGGTCGGCTCGGTCGGCTTGGTCGGCGAGCGAGGGCGGGGTCTGGTCGGCCGGGAGCAGGTTGCCGGCCCGCGAGGTGAAGCCGATGACGGTGCCGTCGGCGCTGATCGTCGGGCGGGAGGAGTTGTGGTCGGCCGGGGTGCCGTCCGCCCCGGTGCTGACTGGGCCCAGGCGGTGGTCGGAGAGGAAGCCGAGGCGGTAGCCGAGCTCCTGCAGAACGGTTTCAGCACGGACGTCGTGGCCGCCGTCCGGGTAGGCGAAGGCGATCGGTGGTTCGCCCAGCCAGTGGGTGAGGGCCTCGTGGGCACCGGTGATCTCGGTGCGCACGGTGTCGTCGTCGCAGCGTCCGAGGCACGGGTGCCCCTGGGTGTGGTTGCCGATGGCGACGCCCCCGTCCCGCAGGGCGAGCAGGTCGGCCGGGGTCAGCTGCTCCTGGCGGGGTGGCCGGCGGTCGGCGCTGACCCGCAGCTCGTGCAGGCTGCGTCGGCGGTCCGGGTCCGGCATGGCCTTGAGTCGCCGGAGCAGTTGGGACGGGTGTCCGCAGTCGAGCGAGCGGGCCCGGCCCCCGTGCCGGGCCAGGAAGTCGGCTTCGTGCCACCAGAACGGCCGCTCGGTGCCGATGAGCTCCGAGATGACGAACGCGGTGGCCGGAATGCCCCGGGCGTCGAGGGCCGGCAGGGCATGGGTGAGCACGCTCCGGTCGGCGTCGTCGAAGGTGACCAGGACGCTCCTGGGCGGCAGCGGCCGCCGCTCGGTGACGGCCTGGAGGACCGCGCCGAGCGAGACGGGTGTCGCGAGCCGCTGGAGCCGGTCGAGCTGGGCGCCGAAGGAGTGGTGGTCGGTGACCCCGTGGTAGGCGAGCACGGCGAGTCGCTGGGCGGCCAGGGCCCGGAACAGCGGCTGGACGGGGGCGAACCGCAGCCATTCGCCCCGAGCGTCCTGCTGTTCCGTGCCGCCGGCCGCCCGGTGACGGCCCCCGCCGTCCCGGTGCCCGCCGTGACGGCCCCCGCCGTCCCGGTGCCCGACATCCCGGTGTCCGGCATCCCGGTGCCCGCCGGGCCGAGGCTCGCGATGCCGAGGCTCGCCGTGTCGATGGTCGCCCTGAAGAAGCTCACTGCGCAGAAGCTCACTGTGCAGAAGTTCGTCGTGCAGAAGCTCGTCGTGCAGAAGTTCGCCGTGGAGCAGCCCGCCGTGCAGACGGTCGGCGGGCCGTCCGGCGGGCGGGGGCAGCGCGCGCAGGCCGGGTGCCGGCCGGGCGCGGGCCATGGAGATCGATGTACTGGACTGGGACTGCGGCACGGTTCCCCCTCGTTCGCCGAGCGGCGTGGCGGTACCGCCGGAGGACGGAGCCCGGCCTCCGACTCCAGGGGCGGCGGCTCCGCTCCTGGATATTCCTGTTCTCGGTGGGGGTTCACGCCCACCCTCGAACGGCTCCTGGATCACTCAATGCCATTGAGACCGCTGTACCGGACCGATGGTTGTACCGGGGGGACGAGGATTTTTCGTGGACTGATTGTGGAGCCGGAATGCCCGCGCCGACGTCTCGGACACACCTCGCGGCGATCTCGGTGGGCCCCTGACCAGCCCGGATTCTCCGGTCGCAGAGGGTGTTCGACCCTTCACTCCCTGCGGGCTGCCACTCGCCCCGTCCCGGGGTACCTTGGGCTCATGGCAGATGCGGACCGTGACCCCTTCCATCTCCACGGGGCCTCCCGAATGGCTCGCGCGTGCAGTGGCGGAGCGCTGGTCACCCACCAGCTCCCGCTGGCCGTGGTGGGCCTGGCCTGCCTGGTGCTCGGCATCGCCGTGGCCGTGTTCGTGCCGGACAGTGACGGGCCGGCCTGGGCGATGGCGGTGGCCGGCTGTCTGGCCGCCGGCGTCCTGCTGCTGGGCCGGATCGCGTTCGGCGTGTTCCGCGACCGTCGCCGCGCCGTGCTCTGACGGCTCCCGGCCGGGGTGCCGGCCGTGCGGCAGGCGGGTTTCGTTCGGGCGTCGCCCCCACCCGTTATGTCGATCGCTCTCGGCATTTCGAAACGGCAGATCGAGCGAAATTGGTCAGACCGACTGAATATCGTCCAGTCTGACAATCTCTGGTCCTCTTCTTTCACCATTCCCGGACAACGGCTTCATCCCGCCTCTACTGTGAATGCGTTCTTCCGGCTCGACTCGAAGCGCCGCGGAGGGGGAGCGATGGGCGGCAGACCGGATCGTGCCGTGGCCACCTCATGAGACGCGCCGGCGACCTCGCCGTCGCCGCCCTGGCCGCGATCGTCGCGCTGCCGCTGGCCCTGCTGATCGCCGTCCTGCTCCGCTGCGCGGCCGGTGGCCCGGTGCTCCAGCGGCAGACGCGGACCGGACGGCACGGCCGCGAGTTCCAGATCCTGCGCTTCCGGAGCGGCGGGGACGGCCGGCTCACCACCCTGTTGCGCCGCACCGGCCTGGACGAGCTGCCCCGGCTGTGGAACGTGGTGCGCGGCGAGATGGGGGTGATCGGTCCCCGGCCGGCCAGCCCCGTCCAGGTCGTGGGCTACTCCCGCCGAGAGCACGGCCGACTCGCGGTGCGGCCCGGCCTCACCGGCTGGGCCCAACTGCACGCCCTGGACCGCGGCCGGACGCCCCGCCCGCTCAGCCGTCCCGAGTGGGCCGAACTCGATCTCTGGTACGTCGAGCACCGCTCGCTCGGGCTCGACCTGCACATCCTCGGGCTCACCGTGCTCGCCCTGCTGCGGCCCGACACCGGCCGGGCGCACCGGGTCGGCCCGGAACCGCCCCGATAGGCTGCGGTTCATGGCCATTCCCCCTTTCCTCGCCGAACTCCGCGCCATCGTGGGTACCCGTCCGCTCTGGCTCAGCGCCGTCGTCGCCGTCGTGCTGGACGACCGCGACCGGGTGCTGCTGGCCCGCCGGGCCGACGATGGCCGGTGGGCGCCGGTCGGCGGCATCCTCGACCCGGGCGAGCAGCCCGCCGACGGCGTGGTGCGCGAGTGCGAGGAGGAGACCGGGGTGGTGGTCGTGCCCGAGCTGCTCGCCTCCGTCACGGTCTCGCCGCAGGTCACGTACCCGAACGGCGATGTGACGCAGTACCTGGTGCTGACCTTCCGCTGCCGCGCGGTCGGCGGCGAGGCACGGGTGAACGACGACGAGTCGTTGGACGTCGGCTGGTTCGGGCTGGACGAGCTGCCGCCGATGATCGAAACCGAGCACGAACGGCTGCGCCACGCGCTGGAGTGCGAGGGGCCGGCGGTCTTCACCTGGGAGGGCAAGGAACGCCCCTGAGCCCGAGCGGCCCACCCGCCGAGCCTGCCGCGCCCGCCCGACCCACCGGGCCCCGCCCGGGCGAGATCAGCCCTTGTACTGCCGGTAGGCCTCCTCCGCCGCGTCCAGCACCGCGGCCAGGTCCCCGCCCGCCGTGGCGGTCGCGGTGGCGGCCACCGCGCCCTCGACGAACGGGGCGTTGGCGAACCTGACGGGGAACGGCAGTCCGTGCTCGTCCGCGTCGGACAGCAGCGCGCGGACGGTGGTGACCGCCCCGCCCAGGTCGGCGAGCACCACCACGCCGTGGCCCTGGTCCACCCGTCGGGTCGCGGCGGCGACCAGGACGGCGCTGATGCCCGGTCCGTCCGACGGGTCGCCGCCGGTGGCGGCGACCGGCGCGGGGGAGTCGGATCCGGTCAACGCGAGCGCGAGGGAACGTACGGCGGTGGCCAGTTCCTGGCTGTGCGAGACCAGGACGATCCCGACCCGCCCGTGCACGGCGGGCCGGGCGGGGGTCGGCCGGGGCAACGACGTGGGCGAGGGG
>NZ_JBIVVI010000220.1:0-9424 GCF_044757675.1 Kitasatospora sp. NPDC091257 | reverse complement strand
TGAGCCAGTACCAGATCGACCGCTTCGCCGCCTTCGCGAACCCGCAGCTGGACCCGAACGGCGTCGGCTACAACACCGCGCAGGCCCTGATCGCGCAGCTCGTCGGTGGCGGCGTGCGCCAGTTCGTCGGCGAGCCCCAGTACCGCTTCCATCTCCTCCTCCGCCAGGGGCCGTTCGACCGCATGCTCGCGCAGGACGGTGGTGTCGGCCAGACCGATGCCGAGGGCGGACAGCACCCCGGCCATCGGCGGGACGAGGACGGTGCGGATGCCCAGTGCCTCGGCCACGGGGCAGGCGACCTGGCCGCCCGCGCCGCCGAAGGTGGTCAGGGCGTAGCGGGTGACGTCGTGACCTCGCTGGACGGAGATGCGCTTGATCGCGTTGGCGATGTTTCCCACCGCGATCCGCAGGAAGCCCTCGGCCGCCTCCTCGGCCGACAGGTCGCCGATCCGTTCGGCGAGTTCGATGAATCGGCGCCGCGTCAGCCGGGAGTCGAGCGGTTGGTCGCGCTTCGGGCCGAAGACCCGCGGGAAGTGCTCGGCCTGGATGCGGCCGAGCAGCAGGTTGGCGTCGGTGATGGTCAGCGGCCCGCCGCTGCGGTAGCAGGCCGGTCCGGGGTCGGCGCCGGCCGAGTCCGGACCGACGCGCAGGCGTTCGCCGTCGAAGCGCAGCACCGAGCCGCCACCCGCCGCGACGGTGTGGATGGCCAGCATCGGTGCCCGCAGCCGTACCCCGGCGACCTGGGTGGTGACCACCCGCTCGTACGCGCCCGCGAAGTGTGAGACGTCCGTGGAGGTGCCGCCCATGTCGAAGCCGATCACCCGCTGGTGGCCGGCCAGCGCGGACATCCGCACCATGCCGACGATGCCGCCGGCCGGGCCGGACAGGATGGCGTCCTTGCCCCGGAAGTGCCCGGCCTCGGCGAGGCCGCCGTTGGACTGCATGAACAGCAGCCGGACACCGGCGAGTTGGTCGGCCACCTGCCGGACGTAGCGGCGCAGCCCGGGATGGAGGTAGGCATCCACCACGGCGGTGTCTCCGCGCGGCACCAGCTTCATCAGCGGGCTCACCTCGCTGGACAGGGACACCTGGTCGAAGCCGAGCCGCTCGGCGAGCCGGCCGATCTCCCGCTCGTGGGCGGGGTGCAGGTAGCTGTGCAGGCAGACCACGGCGACCGAGCGGATGCCGTCGTTCAGGCAGTCGCGCAGGTCCTCGGCGAGCCGGTCGAGGTCGGGCGGTCGTAGTATCTCGCCCTCGGCGGTGATCCGCTCGTCCACCTCGATCACCCGGGTGTACAGCGGCTCGGGCAGCACGATCTCGCGGGCGAAGATCTGCGGCCGGTTCTGGTAGCCGATCCGCAGGGCGTCCGCGAAGCCACGGGTGATGACCAGTGCGGTCGGCTCGCCGGTACGTTCCAGCAGGGCATTGGTGGCGACCGTGGTGCCCATCCGTACGGAAGCGATGGTCGCCCCGGGCGGCAGGAGGGCCCGGATGCCGGCCACGGCCGGGTCCCGGTAGCGGGCCGGGTCGTGGGAGAGCAGCTTGTGGGTGAGCAGCCGGCCGTCCGGGTCGAGCGCGACCACGTCGGTGAAGGTCCCGCCCCGGTCCACCCAGAACTGCCAGCCCCTGGCTGCCATGACCGGCTCCCTCCGCCGTGCCGCGTGGCGCCCCGTGCGTGAGTGGCCCTGCGCACGAGTATCCGACCGGGCGAACCGGGCGGGCAAACGGAACATACTGGGCGTGAAAGGCCGATCCCGGAGGAAGCGGGACGTAGCGATGGCGATCACGGCGGTGGGAGTGCTGCGGGAGACCGTACCGGGCGAGCGCCGGGTGGCCCTCGTGCCCGACCTGGTGCCGGCCGTCCGCCGCCTCGGCGTGACGGTCCTGGCGGAGCCGGGCGCAGGCCTCCTCGCTGGTCACCACGACGACGACTACCAGGCTGCGGGTGCCGTCCTGGCCGGACGCGACGAGGTGTTGCGCCGTGCGGACGTGCTGCTCGGCATCCGTCCCCCGAGCACCGACCCGGTGCGCGAACTGCGCCCGGGGCAGGTACTGGCCGCTTTGCTGCGGCCGCAGCGGATCCCGTTCCTGGTCCGGCAGTGGGCGGACCGGGGCGTGACCGCGATCGGCCTCGACCTGGCGCCCGACCTGCCGGCCGGGTACCCGCTGGACGCCGGGGCCTCGCAGGCCAGGGTGGCGGGGTACCGGGCGGTGCTGCTCGCCGCCGAGCGCCTGGACCGCTGCCTGCCGCCCTGGGGCACCACGGACGGGCTCTTCGACCCGCTTCGGGTACTCGTGGTGGGCGCCGGGCATGCCGGTCTGCAGGCGATCGACACCGCCTGCCGGCTGGGCGCTCCGGTCGGCGCGGTCGAACCGCGGCATCGCGAGCGTGCGGCTGCCGCCGCGCTGGGAGCCGACCTGCTGTGCCTGTCCGGTGTGCACCAGGCGGTGGACGACCGGGAGCTGTGGCAGTCCCTCGACCGGGACCGTGCGGCATGGGTGGCGGGGCTGGCCGAGGCCTCGGTGCGGTACGACCTCGTGGTGACGGCCCTGACCGGGCCGGACGGGACGCCCCCGGTCCTGCTCCGCACGGCGACGGTGGCCCGGCTCCGGCCCGGCTCGGTGCTGGTGGACCTGGTGGCGGGCCCGGAGGGCGGCAATGTCGAGGGCGTCCTGCCGGACACCACGACGCTGGTCGGTGACGGCATCACGGTGATCGGTGCCGGCGAGCTCGCCGCGCAGGTGCCCGGGACCGCCTCGCGTGCGTACTCCCACAACGTGCTGGCGCTGCTGGAACGCCTGCTGCGGGGCGGCCCCGGCACGGAGGACCCGGTGCTCGCCCCGATGCTGGTGACCGACCGGGGCGCGGTGCGGCACGAGCCGACCAGCAGGCTGCTCATGGAGGCGACCGCCGTCGCGGGCCTGCCGTGAGATCCCGGACCCCGGCCCGTGCGCGGTTTCAGGGCCCGGGGTGGGGGAACAGCGCCGCGTGGCGGGCGATCGCTCCCGCACGGTCGGCGCACTGCTGGTAGCAGCACGAGAGCAGCACAAGGTCGGTGGCGTCCACCGGATCCATCCGCTCGGTACGGAGCAGCAGCTCGTACAGGAGCCGTTGCCGTTGGCCGACTTCGTGCAGCTCCGCGAGGACGTCCGCGGCGTCCTCGGGGGCGCCGGATTCCAGGGCGTGGGCGGACCGTTCGAGTGACTCCAGCGCCGCGTCGGCGATCCCGTGCAGCGGAGCCCGTAGCCGCTCGATGAACGGTGGCCTCTCCTGGCGCGCCCAGGCGGCCTCCAGCAGCCGTTGCGCCAGGTCCGCCAGGGCCTCGACCTGGCACCCTACGTGGACGCCCAGGACGACCCCGGCCCGTCCGCCGGGAGCCGCGGCGGCGTCCTCCTCGATCCGCGTCAGCAGTTCCGCGAGGGCCTTCTCCGCAACCGGGACCCCAGCCCCGCTGTCGGCCGGATCGGTCAGTACGGCCGTCGCGCCGCGCAGAGCGGTGTGCGCCAGTCGCACCAAGGCGGCCGACTCGCCGATGAGGGCGGGGTACCCGCCGTCTCCACCGTCAGACATCCCGTTCACTCCTGTTCCCGGTCTCCCGACCAGTCTCGCCCCGCCGCAGCGGACGTGCCTCGGTGCCCGGGGCGAGGGCGGGGCGACCTGGCCATCGGATCGGTGTTCCAGGGCCCGGCCCTGCGCCGGGCCCTCGTTCCCGGCCTCCCCTGCTCAGACCAGGCCGGCGCCCCATGCGCGGGCGCGGTCGAGTTCGCCGGCGCGCAGTGGTCCGTCGTTGCCCTCCACGATGAAGCCCTCGGGTTCGGCGACCACGTCGTCGTGGTGGTGGGAGAGCCGGTGGGCGATGCCGTTGGCCGCGCCGCCGGCCCTGGGCATGTCGACCCGGGTGTCGAACGCGGCGGCGTAGGTGCCGGACCCGGTGGTCGGAAGGTCGTGGAACCAGGCTCGTAGGCCCGGGCCCTCGGCGGTCTCCCGCGCGTCGGCGGCGGCCTCCTCGCGACCCTCCTTGTGCCCCTCGGCCGCGGCGGCCATCCGGCGGCTGATCCCGGAGGACATGCCGTGCATGTGGGTCGGTCCGCCGACCACCAGCAGGTCCGCGGACCGGGCGGTGTCCGCGTTCGCCTCGGACACCGGGAGGCAGTCGACGGCCGCCCCGGGGTCGGTCCGGCGGACACCTTCGGCGATGGCCTCGGCGACATCCCGGGTGTTGCCGTACACGCTCTCGTACACGATCACGGTGTGCATGGTCTCCACCTTTCGTCACGTCCAGGCTCGCGCCGCGCGGGCGGTCAGGACCTGGGCCGTTCGGCCCGGATCGGACCGCCGGGCGGGCATGTCCGCACGAGAGCGGGCGTCGGTTCCCGGTTCAGGGCAGGGCGGATGGCACCGTCACGACAGGGCAGTGGGCTCGGCGGAGCAGGCCGTGGGGTACGGAGCCGAGGCGCATGCCGGTGAAGCCGCCGTTGCCGCGGCGGCCGACGACCACCGCGAGGGCGTGTTCGGAGGCCAGGGCGAGCTCCTCGACCGGGTGGCCGTGCACGACTTCGTGGGTCACGGTCACGTCGGGGTGGTGTTCGTGGTGACCCGCGGTGGACTCGAAGATCATCCGGCGCAGCATCCGCTCGGTGGCGGGTTCGTCCAGGTTGCCCACCGGCGGGCGCTGCCAGACCCACAGGACGCGCAGCGCGGCCCGGCGCTCGTCCGCGTACGCGAAGGCGAAGTCGACGGCGGGCTGCGAGGACGGGCTGCCGTCCACGCCGAGCCCGACGTACGGCGGGTCCTGGGTGGTGTGCTCGGGGTCGCGGACCACGACCACCGGACAGTGCGCCTGGGCGCTGACCGGGACGGCCACCGAGTAGGTGCTCAGCGCCTCCTCGACCCGGCTCAGCCGGCGGGAGCCGAGGACGACGAGCGCGGCGTTGCGGGACTCCCGGCACAGTGCGGGCGCCGGGACGTCCTCGGCCACCACGGTGGTCACATCCAGTCCGGGGTGGCGCTCCCGGGCCAGCGTGGCGGCCCGGTCCAGTGCCCGGTCGGCCCGCTCGCGCAGGGCCGTGTGGTAGCGGCCCTCGTCGAAGGGCCGGAACTCGCGGTACAGCGACGGCACGGCGTGCACCAGCCGCAGTGGCAGGCCCCTGCGGGCGGCCTCGTCGGCCGCCCAGGCGGCGGGCATCGAGCCGGTGTCGTGGGCGTCGACGCCGAGGACGACGGGACGGCCGGGGCCGTCGGGGCTTGCGGACGTCATGATGGTCCTCCTCGGTCCGGTGGTCCCGGTGACTTCGGTGAGGTCGATGACGCGGACCCTGTTCCCACGCCAGGCAGCTCCGCCTTGCGCCGCGAGGGCCGCCCGGCCCGGTCGTCAGATCCCGTGCTTGAGCAGCCGGGCGGTCGTGAAGCCGACGGCTCCGGCGAGGACGGGCGCGGCCAGGTCGGACCGGCCGAGCGGCACGGTGTCGAGCACGCCCGTGAGGCCGTGGGTGAGCAGGTTGATCCAGAGGATCTGGCAGCGCCGCCACGGCGCTTTCCGCCCGGACCTCCTGGACCACGCCCACGGTGGTGTTCACCACGACCACCAGGGCGATCACCACCGCGTCCGGATGGTCGCCGATCGCCACCGTCAGCGCGACGGCCGCGAGCAGCACGGTGATCAGGGGGTCGCGCAGCTGGGCTGCCACCCGGGCCCACAACGGCACCCGGCGGTCGGCGACGACCTCGTTGCGGCCGTGTTCGGCGAGCAGTCGTGCGGCCTCGGCGCCGGTCGGCCCGCGGGCCCGCGGGTCGGCGGAGACGGTCACGGCGGAGGCCCGTCAATCGGCGAAGAGGTGCGGTTGTGGCGGGACGGTTCGAGTGGGCGACGGCTCGTGGTCGAAGTGGTGGATCCGGGCGTCCGGCCCGGGAAAGTACTCGGTGACCCGGTCCTCGTCGGACCAGCGGACGTCGTACGGCGGGCTGCCGTCCGGGTGGTGCAGCCCGACGATCTCGCCGTCCCGGCGGGCCGCGCCCGGCCGGGTGCCCTGGACGATGATGCGGTCTCCCACGGCGGCTTTCATGCCGGCCTCCCTGGCTCGGTGCGGGGCCGGGGACATGGCCCGGCCGTCCGTACTTCCATGGCACCACCGATCGAGGGCTCCGGCAGGGGCCGGCGGGCCCTGGTCGCGCGGCCGTTCGCCCCGGGTACCCGCACGCATCCGTCGGGAGCTGCTGGACGCCGGGATCCCGGACGAGGTGGTCCGTGCCGCCGGTGAGGCCCGGGCTGCTCACAGCCGGAAGCACTGGGTCTCGCCGGGCAGGACCGTCGTCTCGGTGCCGCGCAGCCGGATGCGGACCGGCTCCTGGCGGTCCGGGCGCAGGCTCACCGTGACGGTGCGGCGGTCGACGGCGAGGGTGAGGCCCCAGTGGCCGCGGTAGCGAAGGTCCAGTTCCAGGCGGCCGAGGGCGGAGGGCAGGTGCGGGTCCAGCCAGAGGGCGTCCTCGCGGACGTCCAGGCCGGTGTAGCACCGTTGCAGCAGGTCCACCGCGCCCGCCATGGCGCCCAGGTGGACGCCCTCGGCCGTGGTGCCGTGCTGGTTGTCCCGCAGGTCGGCCACCAGGGCGTCGCGGAAGTGGTGCCAGGACGCGCGGCGGTCGCAGCGGGTGAGCACCCAGGCGTGCACCACCGAGCTGAGCGTCGAGCCGTGGACGGTGCGCCGCAGGTAGTAGTCGGTGGTCCGGCGGAGCAGCTCGTGGTGCGCCGGGTGGCCGAGATGTCGTAGCAGGTCGCGGACCTCGCGGGCGGAGAACAGGTACCAGAGCATCAGTGCGTCGGCCTGCTTGGAGGCCTTGTAGCGGTTGACGGTGTCGCCCTCGGCCTCCAGGATCCGGTCGAGCCGGCGCAGGTCCGGGTAGCGGCGCCGGTACTCCGGCCAGTCGAGTTCGGCGAGGCGCTCGTAGCCGTCGAACTGGCTCAGGACGCCGTCGTGGAACGGGACGTGCAGGTGGCGTCCGACCTCCTGCCAGCGCTCCAGCTCTCCTGCGTCGAGCTCCAGGCGCTCGCGCAGCTCGTCGCGGCGGTACCCGGGCAGGACGTCCAGGGCGTCCTGGGCACGGGCCAGCACCCAGGAGGCCAGCACGTTGGTGTACGCGTTGTCGTCCAGGCCCGGCCGGGTCTTCCAGGGGTAGCCGTCGTGGTACTCGTCGGGGCCGAGCACCCCGCGGACGGACCAGTGGCCGCGGGCCGGGTCGTGCACGGCGACGGAGGACCAGAACCGGGCGATCTCCAGTAGCATCTCGGCACCGGCGGTGGCGAGGAAGTCCCGGTCCCCGGTGGACTGGTAGTACTGCCAGATGTTGTAGGCGACGGCCGAGCCGACATGCCGCTGGAGGTGGCTGTGGTCGGGCAGCCAGCGTCCGGACAGCGGGTTGAGGTGCAGCTGCTGGGACTCCTCGCGGCCGTCCCGGGCGCTCTGCCACGGGTAGACCGCGCCGCGCAGCCCGAGCTCCCGGGCCTGCCGGCGGGCGGCGTCGAGGCGGCGGTGGCGGTAGCGGAGCACGGCCCGGGCGAGCTCCGGGAAGCGGAGGTTGAGCAGCCGCAGCACGAACAGCTCGTCCCAGAAGACGTGCCCCCGGTACGCCTCCCCGTGCAGTCCGCGGGCGGGGACGCCGACGTCCAGGTCGACGGAGTGCTCGGAGTAGGTCTGGAGCAGGTGGAACAGGTTCAGGTGCAGCGGGCCGGCCCCGTCGAAGTCGGCCTCGATCCGGCAGCGGCGCCACAACTCCGCCCAGCGCACGGTGTGTTCGACGAGCAGCTGGTCGAAGTCGCCGGCCTCGGCGGCGAGCAGGCGGGAGGCGAGCAGCGGGGTCTCGATCGCCCGGTCGTGGGAGGTGTGCACGGCGACGGTCTTCGTCACGGTGACGGGCCGGCCCGCCGAGCCCTCCAGGGCGAGGAGGTGGGCCACCCGGCCCTCGCGGTACTCGGTCGTCGCGGTGTGCTCCCGGTCGGCGCGGATGCGGGCGCAGAGGGCGATTCGCAGGGGCGAGTCGATCGCATCGGCTTCGAGTCGGAGCAGACCGTCCTCGTCCACCCCCTGGCCGGCCGGGACGAGGTGGCGCCCGGCCAGGCCCCGGTAGCGGGCGACACCGGTGTTGGTGATGCGGCCGTCCAGCCCGGAGCGGACCTCCCACGGGCCGGACCAGTTCTGCGGGGTGAAGGTGCTCTCCAGGACGAGCAGGTGCGGCCGGGCCTGGCTGGCGAGGCGGCGTTGCACGAGCGTGGTGCGCCGGCCCCGCTCATCGACCACCAGGGCGGTGCGGGTCAGCAGTCCCCGGCGCAGGTCCAGTTCCAGGGTCTGCTCGGTGGGCGGGCCGGTGAACCACCTGCCGTCGGCCGGGCGGAAGGTCAGCGGCAGCCAGTTCGGGCAGTTGATCAGGTCCTCATTGGCCACCACGTGCTCGCCGACCGTGGACTCCGCACGGTCGTAGCAGCCGGCCAGGTACGTCCCCGGGTAGTGCACCCCGTCGGCGACCGATTCCGGCGCGGCGCCGCGGCTGACCAGGTAGCCGTTGCCGACCGCGCACAGCGCCTCCCGCAGGCCCTCCTCGGCCGGGTCGAAGCCCTGGTAGCGGAGGGTCCACGGGTCCGGCATGTCGGGATTCCCCGCGGGCGGGTCTGCTGCCACGACGTGACCTCCGTGCGACCGGTCTGTCTCCAGTCTGCGGACGACGGCACCGCGCCGCTCGGCGGTCCGGCCGGGGCCGGTCGGCCCTTCCCCGGAGCAGGGCCGGGCGCCGAGTCTGGGAGACGGAGACAGGAGGTGAGCCATGTCGACCGTCGATCCGCCGCTCGCCACGGCCGAGGCCCTGCTGGCCGACGGCACCACCGTGGAGCTCCGGCCGCTCGGGCCGGACGACCACCGCGCGGTGCTCGACCTGCACGCCGCCGGGATGGCCGAGGAGAGCCGTCGGATGCGGTTCTTCGGCGTCAGCCGCAACGCGCCCCGGCAGGCCGCCGCGCTGCTGCGCGCCCAGGCGCTGCCCGCCCCGTGCGGCGCGGTCGCCGTGGTCTCCAACGCCGGAGGCATCGGCATCCTCGCCGATCACGCCGAGCGCCCCGTACTCGGCGTCCACCAGGGTGACGGCGGCCTCCACGATGTGCTGGAGAGCCTGGGTGAGCTCCAGGTCGCGTCCGACCGCCAGCACCGCCTCCAGCAGGCTGTGCACCCGGTCCCGGGTGCCGCGGGCGGCGTCCGAGCGGGCCTGGAGCTCCTCCAGGAGCTCGTCCAGCCGCAGCTTCGGTACGGGGGCGGGGTTCTCCGACGCGTTGCCCAAGGAAGTCCTCCGTGGCTCGCCCCCGATGCCCATGACCAGCGTAGGCGTGCTCGCGGCGCCCCGGCGGGTGCGAGGAGGGTCCATCGGCCCATCGGGAGCACCCCGGCG